>DASYSW010000063.1:0-6189 GCA_036002905.1 Chitinophagaceae bacterium | reverse complement strand
GAGACGTACAACGATGTAAAGTATCTTACCTCATTTTATTTTAATAACAGTATCCCCGCTGTAGAGGAGATCATCGAATTTGACATTCCTGCGTGGCTTGAAATTGACCTTCGAGAATTTAATTTCCAGGGAGCGGGCATAGAAAAAACGACGAGCAAAGAAAATGATCTTACCAAAATTGTCTTTCATCTCAAAAATGCGGCTGCATATGAGGAGGAGGAACACTCACCCAATCACGCATTGAGTTATCCTCACCTGATATGCGTGAGTAAATCCTACACTGAAAATGGTCAGAAAAAAGTTTTATTTGAATCGGTTAAAGATCTGTACGGATGGTACAGAACAGTTTGTGACAGTATCGGAAATCAACCTTCGGAGTTAAAAGAAAGGGTAGCCTCCTTGATCAATGGGAAGAAAACAGACGCCGAAAAGATCGAGGCCATTTTTTACTGGGTCCAGGACAATATCCGCTATATCGCTTTTGAAAATGGCATAATGGGTTTTCGCCCGGATGCAGCTCAGAATGTGTTCAGAAAAAAATATGGTGACTGTAAAGGGAAGGCTAATTTGTTGAAAGAAATGCTAAAGCTGGCAGGGTATGATGCGAGACTTACATGGATCGGCACGTCTGATCTTCCGTACGATTACAGTTTACCTTCGTTGTCGGTAGATAATCACATGATCTGCACAGTGATTTTAAATGGCAAGAAATATTTCCTTGATGGCACCGAGGAATACATCGCCTTAAACGACTATGCTCAGCGGCTACAGGGAAAGCAGGTGCTTATTGAAGATGGTAATAATTATATTCTCGATCGCATCCCGATCTTCCCCGCGGAAAGAAACAAAATAAAAGAAGTGACGAAGATGAGTATTGACGGTGATTCATTAAAGGGCAACAGTACGGTAGAATATAACGGCGAGGCAAAGATCTTTACCCAGATGGCCTATTCTTCCACGCGCAGCGAGAACAAGACGGAAGCTTTAACAGCGTTTCTGAAAAGCGCTAACAACAATGTCGACGTGTCAAATATCAAAACGCCCGATTTTACAGACAGGCAAAAACCATTGAAAATAAGCTATGATTTTAAGGCAAATAATGAAGTAACGAGGGCAGGCAATGAGATCTACGTGGTAATGGATTGGGATAAAGAATTCTCAGATCTTGAATTTGACAGCGACAGGAAAAATGACTATGAATTGGATCATAAATATTTTATCTCGACCCAGACGGAATTGGCGATACCTGATGGATACAAAGCGGATTATGTCCCTGCTTCTTTCAAAAAAACTTCCCCTGACTATTCCTTCGAAGGAGCGTATGTGAGCAATGGGAAAACGATCACTTATTCAAAAACAATCGTCATCAACAAACCCATAATTCGTAAATCAGAATTTGCTGATTGGAATAGTTTTGTCAGGGACATTAACAAATTTTACAACGACCAGGTTGTATTGAAGAAGTGAATGGTAAACGGTGAACGGTTAATGGTGAGGAATATTGCGGTTCGTAAGTTGTTCAACAATTAAATGATCAATAATCAGTAATTTAACATCAACCATTAATGAACAAGCTCTCATTTCTATTTTTTTGTTTTCTACTTTTTGCTCTTCGCGTATTTCCTCAGGCACCTCAATTGGGTGTTACCATTGAGGATGAATTTAAAGCCACTGCCGTACCCGATAAATGGAAAAATGAGAGTGCTGTGATCATCGGCCAAAAGACCGAATATCTTTTCACAAGGGTGGTCTCGGGAAGGAATTATACCACAGTCGTTCGCATCAATGAATATATTCACAAGCGAATCAAACTCCAGGATAAAAACGCTCTTGAAAAATTTTCGACATTCAATTTCGTAACAATCGGCAAAGATGGGAGTGCCCAGTACAAGATCATAAAAGCAAGTGGAAAAGAGGAGACTGTCGATATGAAGACCGCCGTCGAAGATGATAAGGACATTGACGCCATTTACAAACCCATCTTTTACAGTCTCAATATCAAATCCCAAAAGATCGCCATCCCTGATTTGGAAGTGGGCGACATTATTGACTATACATTGCGGTCAACGATCGATTGGGATATGAAGACGGAGGGAATCGGTTTTAAACCCTTTATTTTTTCATTGACCAACAATTATCCCACAATGTACCAGCAATACCGGTTTACAATGGTGAACGGTATGAAAGTTCAGTATCGCAATTACAATGGGGCACCCAATCTTCGCTTCGATCCGAAGGCTTCAGTTTACGGTGACAAAGAATCCTACCTGTCCTATTATTTTTTGGACAAGGAGCGGGATAAGTCACCCGATCTTAGATGGAACTATGAATTAAGAACTACTCCCAGTGTGAAATTCAGGGTTGTTTTCTTAGCAGATAATGACCCCTCCTCAAGGAGCCTTGGTGAAGCAATGGTAGATAGGGCAGGGCTCAACCCCGACGAGGTATATAAACGATATGCAGGTGCTGCAGCCTATGTGACACCGACCGTAACAAGCCTGGTTGGATATACGACCCAATATATTCTCAATAAAAAAGAAGAAGGGGTTTTAAAAACCGACGATGATATCATTCGGGAGTGCTATTACTGCATGCGAAAAGTTTTTCTTGAAATGTATTACAAAGGTCCTGTACACTCTGACCTGGAAAAGTATATGACAGGAAAGAAACTTTATAAAAAGATATTGGCGCAGGAAAAGAAAAACGGCCCTGAGAAGGAAGAACGGGAAGATGAGATACGCATCAGTAGTGTGACATTTGCGACCGGATTGCGTTTGGCCCTGGCAGCTCAAAATATCCCGGCTGAATTGCAGGTGTATATCCCGAGATCACTTGGGGCCTGGCGAGATGCTATTTTCATGGATGAACTTGATTTTGTTCTGAAGGTAAAAAGCAAACGGCGATATTATTTTTTGGAAGCTTTCAACAATTTTGATGCATTTGGAACACCTTACCAATATATGGAGGGTGCGGAAGGCTATAGCATTGCTTACGATGAGGCCAATCGCTATTATCGTTCCACCATACCCGCGTCCAATTTTAACGACAATGTGGAAAAAGAGGACTATACGATCAATTTTAACGACGCCATGGATCTTGTAAAAACTGAAAGAGTGAGTTCCTATCTCGGTGATGAGAAAACTTCGTTGATCGGGAATGCGAATCTCGATCGCAGTTATCTTAACTATGATTTTGCAAAATACTATGTAGATCCGGCCAAAGACAAAAGCAAAAAGAAAAAAGATAAACAGCCCGAGGTGGTATCAGAAGGTGATCCCACAAAATATGATGATCCTGATAAGGACGAACATATAAAAGAGCGTAAGGAAATTTTTGAGAAAAGTTTAAAGGGTGACCTCGACGTTGACAAATATGAAGACTTCGAACTAATGCAGGACGGAAGATATGGTGACACAGCGATGCTGCAGTTCAAAGAAAAATTCACATTGAAAAAGTTGCTCAGCAAAGCCGGGAAGAATTACATTTTTGATGTTGGCAAACTCATTGGAGACCAGATCAAACTTGAGCAAAGCGAATTGGCAGGCAGGCAGGTTGACATCTGGTTGCCTCATGCAAAGACTATCGAGAATAATATCAGCATTAACATTCCCCCGGGTTATACGGTAGATGGCCTGCAGGAACTTAATACAACCATTGATAACGAAAGCGGCGCGTTTATATCTTCAGCAAAAGTCGAAAACGATAAATTGCTCATTAATACAAAAAAGATCTACAAAAAGAACTTCGATAAAAAAGAGACATGGCCCAATTATGTTGCCTTTCTGGAACCCGCTTACAAGTTTAGCCAGTCGAAGATTGTGCTGAAAAAGAAATAGATTGGTGAATGGTGAGTGGTGAATGGTGAATGGCAAATAGTGAATGATAACTCTTAGTAAATTTGCTATTCACAATTGACGACTCACAATGAAATTAACTCTTTACCAGGTCGACGCTTTTACGGATAAGTTATTCGGAGGAAATCCTGCTGCAGTTATTCCCCTTCAGAGCTGGATCGCTGATGACCTGATGCAGAAACTTGCTTTGGAAAATAATTTAAGTGAGACAGTTTTTTTCGTTCCTGCGGGGGAAGGTTATCACATCCGCTGGTTTACTCCCACGGCTGAAATAAACCTTTGCGGACACGCGACGTTAGCTTCAGCCTTCGTGCTTTACCAATTCCTGAAATTTGACAAGGAGAAAATTATCTTTCATTCAAAAAGTGGCAAATTAGAAGTAAATAAGAAAGGTGACATCTATGTTATGGATTTTCCCGCCTGGAAACCTGAGCGTGTCTACAATTATCCGGGAAACTTGCGTGACGGACTTGGTGTAAAGGAAATTATCGCGATTTACAAAAATAGGGACCTAATGGTTCTGCTGGAAAGTGAAAAAGATGTACAGAATGCAAAACCAAATTTTTCTGCCATAAAAAAATGGAATGAAAAGGTGATCGTAACAGCGCCCGGCACTGATGACGTTGATTTTGTTTCGCGTTTTTTTGCCCCTTCTGTCGGTGTCGATGAAGATCCTGTTACAGGATCGGCACATTCACAACTTATTCCTTTCTGGGGTGAAAGATTAGACAAGAAAGAAATGCACGCAAAACAATTGTCGCCACGTGGCGGAGAATTATGGGTCAGTTATGCGGGTGACCGTGTAACGATTGCCGGCCAGTGTGTTTTCTATATGCAAGGAGAGATCGGGCTCTGAGTCCGCAGGAGAAACTTTATCAAGAGGCTGCATAACAGGCAGCTTTTTTTGCAAGGATCAATTAGTTATGAAGCAGTATAAGAGAACGAGACCTCAGCCAAGGACACGATCAAAGGGACTTATCATCTTTTCGCGGGTGGCGTCCTTTGTCTTTCATCCTTTTTTTATGACAAGTATTGCTGCCGTTCTGATATACAAATTGGCCCCCTCAAGTTTCCGTAGTTATTCTTCCTCTGCCATAAGGATCTTTATAGAAAAGCTGTCAGTGTTTTCGGTGTTGCTTCCGTTCCTGGCTGTTTTTTTGTTTCGAAAACTGAATTTGATCTCCGATACAAAAATGCATGAAGCCAGCGATCGTATCTATCCGCTTTTGACGGCTCTGGTTTTCTATACAACTGCTTACTGGCTTCTTGCCAGGACCCTCCCTGTTTTCATTCACTCATTACTGTTTGGCAGTTGCCTTTCAATTTTCATTCTTTTTATTATCACCAATTTTTACAAGATAAGTGTTCACACAACCGCAGCTGCCATCCTCCCGGGTGTATGTGTTGTACTTATGCTGAGTGGAAAAACAACAATGGTGCCCCTGCTATTTGCTTCACTGATCGCAATAATTGTGGGTATAGTACGTTGGTTACTTGGGGCACACACAATCGGTCAAATTTTACTTGGTTATCTCACGGGAATTTTTACGCAACTTGGTGCTTATTACTATCTCCACTAATAGTTTAGCAAGAATTTTGCTTACGATAAGCGCCTGAACTCACAATTATGAAAAACATTCTTTTGACAATCTTATCGGCAGCAGTCTTCTTGTCTGTGAACGGACAGCTCAAGACAAAGCCGGTATGCTCAGATTTTGTAGTTGATGTTCTTGACGGAAAAGTAAACGGTGTGCATCCTGATTTCACAACAGCACAAATAAAAACCAAACTGCCCTGTTTTACAAATGAAGAACCTGCCACATCGAAATGCGGCGGTGCCATTTACTACAAAGACAGGGATATTGTGTTTTTCACGGGAAGAGAGTATGTTGAGATCGGTCCGAAGTTTAAAGGGAAACTTTCCCTGCCATTGATGGGAGGTAAACGAGGCAGCTTTTTCAAGATACTCGGAAATCCTAAATTAAAGGACCCCAACTGGGATGCGTTCGATACACAGTACGGCTGTTTGATCCTTTACTACAACTCGGCTTCGAAGGTTCGAATGATAAGGTTTAGTACAAAGACAACTGAAGATATAAACCTCTGCGAATAAAACACGCATTAACAAAATAAAACGGCGAGTTTGGAATATTAAACGTAGCTTTGCACTGATAATTTGAGTTTTTCAGCATCGTGTAAGTGAACGTCTTTTCTGCTACGCAATCTGCTAATAGTTAGTCTTCTTTACCTCTTGCTTTTTTTCTCAGATGTTTCTTAATTTTAAATAACAAGTATGAACATTTATGTTTCGAATTTGAGCTTCGCCGTAAAGGAT
>DASYSW010000062.1:0-10151 GCA_036002905.1 Chitinophagaceae bacterium | reverse complement strand
AAGAGGACCACCTCCGTTAATATTATATGTAACTGTTACGGGTAACGATTGTGGATTGGTGAACGTAACATTTGGTGAAGAGCCGCCCCGGCAAACTGTGGTGCCACCTCCAATAGATGTCGAAGGTGTAGGCCTTACAATGATTTGAGCAGTTGCATCTCCAAATCCAGTTGTGGTTGTGCAACCATTGCCATTCGTTATTGAAACTAAAGTATAGGTAGTCGTCACGGTTGGATTCACGGCCACATTGAAAGTAGTTGCAGCCGCACTTGGAATTGACTGTGTCCATGTTGTAATTCCATCAGTGTATTGGATACTATAGGGTGCAACAAAACTACCGTCGATTGCATCAAAACCTAAAAGACCCGCGTCGCCATTACAAATAGTATTGCTGCTAAAACTGTTTGATGCGTTGTTCGGTAATGGGTTTACAGTTACAGTCACAGTTGGGGTCAACTGCACACTGCACGTGGTGGTCGCATTTTTCGCCAAAACATTAAATGTGGTGTTAGCAGTTAAATTCCCCGTCGGGAGATCAATTATTCCGCCGTTCCCTGATACGGCAGCGCCAACGTTTATATTTCCGGCATTGTTACGTAATTGATAATCTACCCCAGCTTCTGAAGATGCGATTTGTATAGTTGTTGATGAACCAGAGCATACGGACGACTGGGCTGCAACGGGAGTTTTATTGGTTGGTAATGGATTAATTGTTACCGCTTGTGTTCCACTTGTAATACTACCAGACGGCGCGCAATTTGGGCCGGCAGACCAAGAGACAGTAACATAATAGTATACAGTTCCGGCCACAGCACTTGAAGGCGTGAATGTCGATGAAGTTGTACCAGCATTAGTAGTTGTTTGTTGAACCTGGGTCCCCCCGGTAGTTGAATTTGCAGTGTTTTTAAACCAGGTGATAGTGATGCCAACATTTGTGTTATTGCCATTCAGAGTACCGTTACAAACAGTATTGGTCCAGTTTGCAGTAAGATTCGATGTAGTTGCATTAAGACAATAAGAATTACCTCCGGTAAATGTTGAAAATGCCGATGGGTAAGTATCCGTTCTTAGCGCATCCGTAAATGTTGTCTCCGCATGCAATCCCGATGTTTGTCCATCAGCAGTCGTCAATAATGTAGCCCCTAATTCATCTTCATCAGGCGGAACGATCCATGTGGTTGTAAAATTCCCGTTATCGTCAGCCACCACAATCCATGGAGCGTGTGCACCACTGGTTTCGTTGTCACCATCGCCCACATGCAATACTTGCAATCTTACTGTATCACCAGCAGCAAAACCACTACCCATTAATATTACCGTAGATCCGGGAGGATAGTCCGGCTGGTCTGTGGTTATTGTAGCAGTTTGGGCAGCTGCAAAATTTATTGCAAACAGGCAAACAAAAAATGAAATGGCTTTGACGATCCTTTGGCAAGGGAGTACAGATGATATCATAAACAGCATTTTTTTTCTTAGGTCAGACGATAGGCTGGTCCAATCTAATCAATAGAACGACCGTCTGAATTAGGTGCATTCAATGATTAGGACAATAAAGTATTCAAGGAAATGGATAATTGTTTTAGGAAAAAGGATAAACAACAAGCCCAATAGAAACAAACGGGTTAAGTTGTAAGCAGTTTTTTGTAGGAAAAGGAGCTTTGGGGACGAAACTGAAACAAGCGTCTAAAATATTTGCTTTTTGTCAAAAGTGCAAGCTTTTGAGATGGATTTTCTTTGCGGCATGGCTTACGTATTAGCCTGATAATTAATTAGAAACTTTCCTTATTTATAGTAATACTATTATTAAGCATCAATAAGAGCTGTTGCTTGTTTTGATTGATTTGAACGAGTATGATCACAATTGTGATAATGGGACAATAGATGCAATTGTAACTAATAAGGGCTGTCGTTAACGGCCAAACTTTGACAATTCAATTTTCATGTCCTTTGTTTCAAGGTAAACTTTGTGCAGTCAATTGCTGTTCTATGAACATAAAAAAACAACGGCCAGACAAGATCAAGCGTTGGCAATAATTTTCTTAAAGTTGGACTACTATTCTTTCGGGCGATGACTTGAAAAGAAAAAGGTGTCCTCTAAAATAAAAAACCCCGACAAGTCGGGGTCTTTATTTGCATTAGCCTCACTATTTTCTTCCTCCGCCTACCTTAGCGATGATAAAAATAATCAGCGCAATAAATCCAACCACCAGTATAATGCCCCATACCATTCCAGCTTTGAAAATACCTTCCACAACAGAACAACTTCCTAAACCAAAAGCCAAAAAGCAAGCGAGTAGAAAAATAATTGATCTCATACCATTCTTTTATCGAATCTTCTTATACTTACCAAATCGCATACCTTTTTTCCTTCACTACGGAAAACAATGAATGCAGGAAATTTTCGAGAATAATTGGGGAATGCATTCTACAATCCGATCACCCATTCACTATTTCTCCGCCATTTGGATGAAGAACCTGCCCTGTCATATAATTTGAATCATCGCTTGCGAGAAAAAGGTAACAGGGTGCGACCTCAGCAGGTTCCCCGGGTCGTTTTAGTGGCACGTCACTTCCATGTTTTGCAACTTTTTTCGGGTCAAAACTTGAAACGATGAGTGGTGTCCAGATTGGACCCGGCGCCACAGCGTTTACCCGAATACTTTTTTCAGCAAGATTAGCTGAAAGGCTCCTGGTAAACGCAACAATAGCACCTTTTGTCGATGCATACGGTATCAATGTTGGACTGCCACGATAGGCAGTGACCGAGGTTGTATTAATGATTGAACCGCCTTTTTTCATGGAAGGCAAGACAGCCTTCGTGATCCAGAACATTGAAAAAATATTTGTTTCAAATGTTTTTATAAGATCACTGGTCTTTACGTCCTCCAATGTTTTTGCTTCAATTTGCATAGCAGCGTTGTTGACAAGTATATCAATTCGTCCAAATTGTTCAACTGTTTTGCGGACGAGAGCAGTGCAATTTCTTTCTTTACGGATATCACCAGCAATTAAGAAACAGTTTTTTCCATATGCTTCGACCATTCTCTTTGTGTCTTTAGCATCGTCTCGTTCATTCAAATAAGATATAGCAACATCTGCACCCTCCTTTGCAAATAAAATGGCCACTGCCTTCCCGATGCCGCTGTCTCCACCTGTTATCAGTGCAACTTTATTCCGCAATTTCCCACTACCCTTTACAGGTTTGTCTGAAACCGGCTGAGGTCGCATCTTTAGCTCCTTACCAGGAGGTTCTTGTCGTTGTGGCCTTTGTACCTTCCTTGCTTTTCCGCCCTTTTGCATGATTTTTTTATTGACTCCGCTAGAAGAATTGTACCAGTTTTCACCATGATAATCTTCGTTAAGGGCAAAGGAACTTAGGAAAGCGGCTGGCGAATCATTGCCGCGTGTTGAAGCAATTAAAATGAAAAGATTTTTTTCAATCGGGCAGTGACTTTTTCAGCGCTCGGTAGCATCTCATGCTCCAGTCCAATGTTCAAGGGTACAGCGGGCAGATCCAATGCGCCCAAGACATCAACCGGGGCATCAAGCCATTTAAAACATTCTTTTGAAATGCGGCCCGCCAAGGCTTCCGCAAATGAATTTGTTTGTTGTTCCTCGGTCAACACCAGGCTTCGTCCATGTTTTTTGACCGATTCAAAGACCAATGCGTCGTCAAGAGGAAATAAAGTTCGCAGATCCACAATTTCAACCTGACCCGGGAAGTTTCTTGCCGCCGCCTTTGCCCAGTACACTCCCAT
This sequence comes from Chitinophagaceae bacterium, assembly GCA_036002905.1. Taxonomy (GTDB): domain Bacteria; phylum Bacteroidota; class Bacteroidia; order Chitinophagales; family Chitinophagaceae; genus VBAU01. The sequence continues at coordinate 6,393 of DASYSW010000062.1, read as the reverse complement.
TCCATAAGTAATGATGCAACAAGTTTCCCCATTTCCGATTTTATTCTCATCGGCTTTGAGAATGATGTTGCCTTTTCCAAAAGGAAGAATATAGTCCCTTGCAGGCTCAACGGTCTTTGCTTCGTCGGTGCCGGGCACTTTACTCCAGTATAAACCTTTGTGCTCAAGCATTACGACAGGATTGGGATCGAAATATGCCGCTTTCATCAACCCTTTAATGTCCGCAGCATTGGATGGATAAGCAATCTTGATTCCTTTGATCGACAGTAACATTGTCTCGATGCAGCCGCTGTGATAAGGGCCGCCACCACCATACGCTCCTACCGGCACCCTTATAATTGTACTTACAGAAAATTGTCCATTGGTCAAATAGCACGACTTTGATATCTCACTCGCCAATTGATTGAGGGCGGGATATATGTAGTCTGCAAACTGCACTTCAACAATGGGCTTCACTCCTACCGCACTTAGTCCCACGGTTGAACCAATGATGTATGCTTCCTGGATCGCCGTATTAAAAACACGATGATCACCAAATTTTTCCGCCAATGTTGCAGCTTCACGAAAAACACCACCCAATCTCCTGCCAACATCCTGGCCGTAAAAAATAATTTCAGGATGCTCCTCCATCAGTTCACGAATGGCATACAACGCCGCGTCAACCATGATCACTTTTTCTTTGCCCGCCGGTGTCCTTTCTCCCTTCTCTTGCCTGGCCTGTGTTGGCAAGAAAATATGTTCCTTTATCTTCAAGGGATCTGGTTCATCCGCATTCACAGCCTTTGAAAAATCATTTGCAATTTCCTCATCGATTGCTAATTCAATTTCCCTGATAAAATTTTCCTCAACGTTGTTTTGCAACAAAACATTCCTCAGCTTCGGCAAAGGATCATTTTCAAAATGTTTCTCCAGGTCCTCTTTTGTTCTGTAAAATTCTTTTCTTACGCCGCTAGTATGGTGATTAAGCAATGAAACTCTTGCATGGACCAGCCACGGTCTTCTTGTTTTCCTCACATCGCCAATGACCTCGCCCATCACCCGGTAGCTTTCAATAAAATCAGTTCCATCAACGCGAATCTTATTCATGCCTTTGAAACCTTCTGCATATTCATATGCATCCATTGCCCTCGATTCTTCGGCCGTAACACTAATTCCCCAATTATTATCCTGCACCAAATAGATAATGGGAAGTTGTTTCAATACAGCAAACTGGAATGCCTCGCTCACTTCGCCCTCTGTGATTGATGCATCTCCAAGCGAACAAATCACTACGGACCTTTCATCATGACCTGGTGGATGTTTATGGCTGCTCGTTTCCCAAAATTGAACGCCCTGCGCTATGCCTGTTGTTGGTATCACCTGCATTCCTGTAGCACTGCTCTGGTGAATTATGATCGGCTTTTCCGGATCTTTATCTGCCGGGTGAGAATAATAAGAGCGGCCGGCGCTGAAAGGATCGTCTGCCTTTGTCAATAACTGGAGCATTAACTCATAAGGCGAGTAGCCAAGCCCCAGCAATAAACTTTCATCACGATAGTAAGGGCTCACGTAGTCGGTAGATCTCAATTGAAAAGCAGTCGCCAACTGTATGGCTTCATGACCTCTCGATGTGGAATGGACATATTTACATATTTGCCGGTTGGCTTCGTAGGTATCGGCCATCAGTTTTGCAGAGTACATTAACCGGTAAGCTCTCAATAAAATTTCAGGATTCATAAAGTTGCGCAAGCAATAAGAAACAAATGTAGGGATTTGATTTTTGGTTTTATAGTTGATTAAAATTAAAAACATCCGCACTTGCAAGGTTTACTTTACCGGATGACGTCATATCCGGGATCGTTCATTTATTTTTACCAGCAAAATCATTCACATGCGAAAACTATTCATTGCTTTTTTATTTGTGCCATTCGTCTCAATCGCACAGAAAAAACAAATTACCCTTGAAGACATTTACAAGAACAAAACCTTCCAGGCCGACGTTGTCCCCGGTTTTTCAGAGCAACCACTTGACAGCATTATTAACCCGGTAGACGTAAAGGATGATAGCGGGAAGCAACTTTCCACAAAAGACTATAAGTTGAGCGATGACAAAAAAAAGATTATCTTTTTTACAGACAGGGAACAGATATACCGCCGCTCTGCAAAAGCAATTGCATATTTGTTTGATGCATCATCGAAAAAAATGACCAGGATAAACGAAGGAAAGATCATGCATGCAGGATTTTCTCCTGATGGAGGCAAGATCGCATTTGTAAAAGACAATAATCTATACGTCTATGATGTTTCATCCGGTGAGACAAAAGCAATAACAACCGATGGCAAATGGAATTATATTATCAACGGCAACTGTGATTGGGTATATGAAGAGGAATTTGGATTTACACAGGCCTACCAGTGGAGCCCGAAGGGAAACTATATTGCTTACTATCGCTTCGACGAAAGCAATGTGAAAGAATATCAGTTTACAGTATTTGACAGTTCCTACAATAAGCAGTACAGCTATAAATACCCGAAGCCCGGCGAGGCAAACTCGATTGTTGATATTCATATTTACAATGTGGCCTCAGGTAAAGATATCAAGGCCCAATATGAGCCGGGTGATATCTACATTCCCAGGATAAAATGGACACAGGATGATAATTCATTGGTGATCTATTGGCTAAACCGCCACCAGGATGATTTGAAACTGTTACAAACCAATGCGCAAACAGGGATTAGCAGTCTTTTATACGAAGAAAGAAATAAATACTATGTAAGCATCAACGACAATTGGTGGTTTTTGAAAGACACCCGGCATTTTCTTTTTACGAGTGAAATGAACGGTTACAACCAGCTTTATGCATACAGCATGGATGGTAAAGAAAAACTCCAGGTAACAAAGGGCAATTATGACGTAACTGAGGTAAATGGAGTCGATGAAAAAAATAAAATCATTTATTACACGATAGCGTATCCAACGCCGATGGACAGAACCGTATTTGCTACCGATTTCTCCGGCAAGAAAAATTACCAGCTCACACAAACGCAAGGGTGGCACCGCGCGGTCTTCAATAAGGATTTCACGCAGTACTATGATTACTACTCAACCATTAATACGCCGCAGGTAGTTAGTCTTTATGATGTTTCATGGGATAAAAGGACAGGGCCGAATTCAAAATTGGTCAAACTGGTGAATGATAATTCGAAGTTGGCCGCAAAGATGAATGAATATGATCTGGGCAGAGCAGAATTCATCCGGGTACCTAATAGTAAGGGCGACACGTTAAATGGCTGGATACTTAAACCGGTAGATTTTGATCCCAATAAAAAGTATCCTTTGCTATTTTGTAACTATGGTGGTCCTGGCTCTCAGCAAGTTGCTAATCGCTTTGGCGCAGTTAGTTTCTGGCACCAGATGCTTGCTGAAAAGGGTTATATCATCGTAAGTGTTGACAATACCGGGACCGGTTATCGCGGTGAAGAGTTTAAAAAGAAAACATACCTGCAGGTAGGCAAATATGAGATCGAAGACCAAATCGATGCTGCGAAATATTTTTCAAACATGCCCTTCGTTGATAAAAATAATATTGGTCACTGGGGCTGGAGTTTCGGAGGCTTTATGAGTTCTCTTGCAATCACAAAAGGCGCTGATGTATTTACGGCCGCGATCGCTATTGCACCAGTCACATCATGGAGATTTTATGATAATATTTATACTGAGCGCTACATGAGAACTCCGCAGGAAAATGCGAAAGGCTATGATGATAATTCTCCATTAAATTTTACAGACAGGATCAAGGGCAAATTCCTTATCATCCATGGTACAGCAGATGACAACGTGCATTTTCAAAACAGTGTGGAAATGATAACAGCTATGATAAAGAATAATGTCGATTTTCAAAGTGCTTATTACCCGAATAAGAATCACGGCATTGCGGGAACGACGGATAATACCAGTCTTCATTTATGGAGCAGAATGACCAATTGGTTGTACCAAAACCTCAGTAATGAAAATGTGAAGACCGGGAAAATGCCTCCAAAAGCATTTTAAATGTAACCGATTATAAAAAAGAACCCCGACCAAAAGTCGGGGGCCCTAATCAAAAACCATTAACCATTAAACCTTATCCTATGAAAATTCACGACTAATATCGTTAATAATTTTTTAACCCACCAAATAATATTAAAAATATTTTTGCAGCAAAAGAATCTGATTTCTTTCTGAAGTTGTGAAACGGTTGACTGGCTTGCATTTTTGCTGAACAGAATTAATTTGCAATCGTTTGCGTAATTTTCATTTTTTTACAAAGCATGAAGAAGATTGTAATTGCTATAACGGGTGCCAGCGGCTCAATTTATTCAAAATTGTTGCTTGACAAACTCGAAAAAATGCGTGGTCAGTGGGATGAAGTCGCGGTCGTTATCACTGAAAACGCAAAGCAAGTTTGGCAAACAGAACTCGGAGATAACAGTTACCAGGCAAGTTCCTTTAAGAACTTTGGTCCATCTGATTTTGCCGCACCGTTTGCCTCGGGATCAGGACAGTATGATACAATGATCATTATTCCATGCTCAATGGGCACGCTTGGCAGAATCGCCAGCGGAATTTCAAATGACCTGATTTCGAGAGCAGCTGATGTAGTATTGAAAGAACGGAGGAAACTGATCTGCGTGATACGTGATACTCCCTACAATCTTATTCATATTCGGAATATGGAAACCGTAACGCTGGCCGGCGGAATCATTTGCCCGGCTTCCCCTTCTTTTTATAGCAAGCCCTCAACGATTGAACAGGCAGCCGCCACAGTCGTCGACAGAGTTCTTGATCTTGCCGGCTTCGATTTTAAAACATTCAGATGGGGAGAAAAGTAATTATTTTCTAAATGGGCTGACCCCTATTGTAAAGAGCACACCTCCACTGTTGAGATGAACCTTGCCAGCTCCGATCCCTGTCAAAGGAAGTTCCAGATAGGGCTCAGCAGACATTGATATGGTTTTGCCAAACCGGTAGGTATACCCCCCTGATAAATTCAGGACAGAGAAATAATGTTTATTCTCATTCTTTGTCTCGTATGAGTGATAATAGGAGTTCCCTGTAGTATTCGACTTATACTCATACAAATAATCTTCACGTTTCATGAGGTACGACGAAAGACCGGCACCCGCAAACCAATTGCTTTTGTCTTTGACCCCAAAATTATAGCTCAACTTTACTGGGATCTCCGTAACCCGGCAATTTGCATCGGCTCCCATAAATTTTAGATTTGCCGGAGGTGTATAAGAAAGCTTATAGTCCTCAGGGCTTGCCCAATATATTTTACTTGCGGTAAATACACCAGTTCTTAGAGTAAACCTGTTTAGCGAATAGGCAATGCCAAATCCCCAGGACATCGTTACTTTTCCGGTTTTGCTATTTTCTGCCTTGCTAATATCAGGACCAGCGGAAACAAAAAAACTGAGTCCGTTCATCAATCCTGGTCTGGCCTTTTTTGGAGCTGTTTTCGTCGCCGATGAACCCTGTACCTGTTGAGCGTTACTTGCTACTTCGTCGGGCTTAGCAACGGGACTACTTACCGCCTTTTCATCTTTGGTCAATGGTTCCTTCGTCCCGGATACGACAGGCGCTCTCAATGTCTCATCGCCCTTCTTTTCATCCGGATTTATGGCTACACCATTATTTCTGTCGCTAATGGTTTTGTCGATTGCCTCTAACTGGTTCTTGTCAGTTCTTTGTGTTGACTGGCGAGAGATAAGAACATTTTTGTCAGTGACATTCAGCACATTGCCGTCCTTATCTACGATTTTTGTTGTTGTGCGGGTTGCGGTATGATCTGTTGCAATTTCTTTGTCTCCATTGTCAATTCCGGGAAGAACGATTGTGGCATCTTTATCTGCTTTGACTGCTGCCGTTTCACTATTCGCTGACCTGTCATTTTGCTGAACAACCAGCTCGGAGCTCCTGGAGTGAAGTTTCGAGAGATAAACGTATGCGCCACCGCCAATCAAAAGAACGGTGAACGCTAAAAGAAAAAACCTTCGCCTGTTGTTTTCCCGGGGAAGATGCTGGTCCAGCAGATTTTCCATCTTTCTCCACGCATTTTCATCGTAAGCAGGGTGGTGCTGTTCCGCAGCTTCTTTTATTTTCTTATCGAAATTGTCAAACAGCATTTTTTGTTACTTGTATTTGGTTTTGCTGAAATAATATTTTCTGTAACTGTCGCCTTGCCTTAGCAAGATTCGATTTTGATGTGCCGATCGAAATACCAAGTTTTTCCGAGATCTCTTCATGCGTAAACCCTTCAATGATAAAAAGATTGAAAACGGTTCTGTAGCCCGGCGTCAGGTCCTGTATAGATCTTATGATCTCATCATAGGAAATTCTGTCCAGTGCATCCTCGGTGTGCGAAGCAACCT
>DASYSW010000061.1:0-7861 GCA_036002905.1 Chitinophagaceae bacterium | reverse complement strand
CAAAGATGTTGATGTCGCTTTGTTCGAACAGGAACCTTGTTTCAACGAAGAGGTTTCTATTGTCGATAATATTTTCGATCATGATCACCCTGTTCTTAATGCCATTAAGGAATATGAACTGGTAAGCGAAGAGGACGATGCTGAAAAGTTGAGTGCGGTGATCGTAAAAATGGATGAGCTGGGCGCCTGGGATTTTGATGCAAAAGTGAAGCAGATCCTGGGAAAATTAAATATCCATCACCTCAATCAGCCTGTTAAGAATCTATCTGGTGGTCAGCGAAAAAGAGCGGCGCTTGCGAGAACACTGATCGATATCGGTTTTGAACACAAGCATGTTTTACTTATCATGGACGAGCCAACGAATCATCTTGATGTAGAAATGGTGGAATGGCTGGAGCATTATCTCAATAAAGAAAATGTGACATTGCTGCTTGTTACGCATGACAGGTATTTCCTGGACACTGTTTGCGAAGAGATATGGGAATTAGACGGAAGTAATTTATTTGTTCATAAAGGCGATTATGAAAACTACCTTGAAAAGAAAGCGGCAAGATTAGAAAGTGAAGAAGCAAGTATTGATAAAGCAAAAAATCTCTATCGAAAGGAACTAGCCTGGATGCGAAAGCAACCAAAAGCCAGAACCACCAAGAGTAAAAGCAGGCAGGATAATTTTTATGAAGTTGAAAAGAAGGCGAAACAGAGAACGGAAGACGCCGAGCTCGAGCTGCAGACAAAAATGACCAGGCTCGGGGGGAAAGTTGTTGAGCTGAAAAAGGTTTATAAGACGTATGATGACAAAATAATTTGCAAGGGTTTTGACTATACTCTTAAAAAGGGTGAACGGGTGGGTGTTATTGGAAAGAATGGAGTAGGAAAGTCAACCTTTATCAATATTGTACAGGGGATCGAAGAGCCTGACAGTGGCAAAGTAAATATTGGTGATACTGTAGTTTTTGGAAATTACTCTCAGCAGGGCTTACAGGTAAAAGAAGACGTGAGGGTAATTGAGTTTGTAAAAAACATTGCAGAGAATTTCCCGCTGGCAAGTGGGGGTTCATTAAGCGCGTCACAATTTTTAAACCTGTTTTTATTTCCGCCAGAGCAGCAATATACTTACATCAGCAGCTTGAGCGGCGGTGAGAAAAGAAGATTGCATTTGCTTTCGATCTTATTTCGCAATCCAAACTTTCTTGTGTTGGATGAACCCACGAATGACCTTGACCTTCCAACATTGGGTGTGCTTGAAAACTTTTTAAGTGATTTTGCCGGATGCCTCCTTATTGTCTCTCACGATCGGTACTTTATGGACAGGCTCGTTGATCATTTATTTGTTTTTGAAGGTGACGGCGTAATAAAAGATTTTCCGGGGAATTATTCGCAGTATAGGATGTCGCTGGAAGAGTTGCCGGTTACTGGTTATCGGTTGCCAGAGAAAGAAGATAAGGATTCCAAAACCGGGAACCGGGAACAGGTAACTGGCAACAAAAGAAGGCTTTCCTACAAAGACAAACGCGAATTCGAATTATTGGAAAAGGAAATTGCTGATCTGAGCAGGGAAAGAGAAGTAATCAATCAAAAATTCAATGAAGGCAATCTGCCTTTTGAGGAACTCCAAAACCTTTCACAGCGTATCGGTGAAGTAAGTACCTTGCTTGACGCAAAGGAAATGCGGTGGCTGGAGTTGAGTGAGATGATGGACGATAACTGAAATTTGAGATTTGAAATTTGAAAATTTGAAATTAAACCTACAACCTCGCATGAATCGCGTTCAGCATCTCGGTTACTTCGATATTCTCCATGCATTTAAAATGCCCACGAGGACATTTGTCGTATCCGATCTTTGAGCAGGGTCGACATCTTAACTTATTCACCTGGAAAATATCATAAGGTTGCTTCTTCTGTGCTGATAGAAAATTTTCTCCGTAATACGGGGACATGCCAAAGGATGGAACTGTATTTCCCCATAACGAAATGATGGGCCTTTTATAGGCTGCAGCAATATGCATCAGTCCTGTATCGTTGCTGATAACCAATTTCGATTTCTTTACAAGGTCAGCACTTTCATTAATGCTGAATTTGCCACAGGCGTTATAAATCTTCACCGGGTCAACTGAAGCGATCTCGTTCGCATTTTCCCTGTCTTCCTTGCCACCCAGTAAAATAATAGGATGATCGAGTTGTTTGCACAACTCCTTTAGCTTATGAACAGGATATTTTTTTGTGTTGTGAGCGGCACCGATCACGATGCCGATGTATCCGGCATGATGAGAAGCTGGAATATCTTGTCTTTTCGTCTCCTCCTTCGCCGAAATAAAATAATCTAAACCACCACCATCATTCTTAACGTCAAAAGATTCAACGGTTTTCATATAGCGGTCAACGATATGAAGAGCCGGCATTACATTCCACTTCAGGTTGACGTAAATATATTTTTGGATATTTAGCTTGCTGAAAGAATGAAATGGTTTTCCCAGGGCTTGTTTTACACGAAGCGTTCTTATATTATGATGAAGGTCAATGACGTGGTCATACTCTTCGAGCTTTAATTCATGGACCATCAGGTCCCAACTGTGCGCAAGCACATGGATCTTATCGATGTAAGGATTGTGTTCAACAATGCTATGGAAACTTTCTTTCGTCAAAAAATGAACCTCAGCATCCGGCGCCTGTTTTTTCAGACACCGAATGACAGGAGTTGTCAAAACAATATCACCGATGGAAGAAAAGCGTATGATCAAAAATTTCATAACACTAATTACACGAATTATAGCACGAATTACACGAATTATCGCGAATTACACGAATTGTACTAAAAACCGAGTTAAAAATAGCAGCGTTAAGGTGAGTGATCTTGTTTAGTGTATTTCGCTTTAAGTCGTGTTTTATGGTAATGCCGCTTCGCCTTCGAGGTAATTCAGATCTTTGTGAAAAGTTTCTTCAGCCAGCATCACTGAAACAATACCTATCACCATGACAACAATGCCGGTTATCCATCCTGCCTTTACATAATCAACACTGGTTTGCAATTGTGTAAATAATAACGACACGAGTGTCAGGGAACCGCGAACCATATTTGGAACTGTGGTCGCAACGGTTGCGCGGATGTTTGTGCCAAACTGTTCGGCAGCCATCGTTACAAATATTGCCCAGAACCCGGTGCCAAATCCAAGTAACGCACTGACAATATAAAGGGTTGTCACATCCGAACCCTGTAAATTGAAAAACCAAACAATACTGAGTGCCGTGATTGCGTAAAAAACATAAAGCGCCCTTTTCCTGCTCTTCAGCCAATGGCTGACAAAGCCCGCAAGGATATCGCCGACTGAAATAGCTGCGTACGCGAACATCACCGCTTTACCGGGATCTATCGTTCCGCGTATTCCCATGTTTGTTCCAAATTCTTTGGAAAATGTGATAAGTATGCCGATCACATACCAGGTTGGCAAGCCAATAAGGATCGAACTCAAATATTTTCTTAACCGTCTTCCGTTTGAAAAAAGCATAAAGAAATTTCCTTTGGAAATGGTGGCATGTTGGATGTCTTTAAACATACCTGATTCCAAAACACCCACCCTAAGCAACAATAAAATAAATCCGAGACCGCCACCAATAAAATAGCAAGTGCGCCATGGGAATTCTTCTTTTAGAAAAAATGCAACCACGGCTCCTGTAAGACCTATGCCCGCCACCACGGAGGTACCAATTCCTCTTTTCTCTTTTGGAAGTAATTCTGATACAAGAGTGATACCGGCGCCCAACTCGCCCGCCAGGCCTATCCCGGTTATAAAACGCACGAGCGCATACTGATCAACAGTCTGGACAAATCCATTTGCAATATTGCCAATCGAATAAAGGATGATGGAAGCATACAAGACCTTTAGTCTTCCTTTTTTGTCTCCAAGTATGCCCCAAATGATTCCACCGACAAGCAAACCGATCATCTGGATATTTATGATAAATAAACCTTGTTTTGCTATTTGGGCATCATTCAATCCCAGCGATCTTAGAGAAGGTATTCTTATAATACTGAACAAAAGAAGATCATAGATATCTACGAAGTAGCCAAGTGCAGCAACGATCACAGGGAAGGATAGAATGCCAAACTGTTTTTGGGTCATAGCAAGCATTTACAAAATGAAATTAATTCATTGTTCTAAAAAATTCATGTCTTTGCCAAATGTTTCGTGGGTAAACCATGCGGCAATAAATGCAACGATCATCACAACAACTCCCGTCATCCATCCTCCCACAACAAAATTGCCGGTCGCTGTTCTCAAACCTTTAAATAATAAAATGATCAGCGGTACAAAACCGCGGACCATATTTGGAATGGAGATGGCTGCCGTAGCTCTGAGGTTAGTTCCAAATTGCTCGGCCGCCATTGTGATGTATAAGACAGACAGACCCGATCCGAAACCAAGGCCAAAACAGGTCAGGTAAAAACTGGTTTCATCCTTATGATATAAGAAATAGACCGCGATGAAAGCACAGATAAGCCCGTAAAAAAGAAATAAGGTTTTTTTCCTGCTCTTGATAAGATTGCTGATAATTCCTGCACCAAGATCGCCAAATACAAGACCGACGTATTGATACATTACGGCCTTTGCCGGATCAATGTTTTCGATGCCGAACTCTTTCGAGAAATTATCGGAAAAAGTCATCAGGATGCCGATTACATACCATACCGGCAAGCCAATCAATACGCCACGCAGGTATTTAAAGAAACGATCGCGATGGGTAAGAAACATAAAAAAATTTCCACGAGCGACGGATGTCCTTTTAACTTCATTGAACATGGCACTTTCAAGGAATCGCACACGAAGTAACAGTAAGATCAAACCCATCACGCCGCCGATGTAATAACACAGTCGCCAGTCATGAAACCATTGATTGACAAAATAAGCAGTAATGGTTCCAAATACTCCTGTAGTCGCAATAATAGTAGCCGCGATGCCGCGTTTTTCTTTTGGAAGAATTTCGGTTGTAATAGTAATACTCGCACCCAATTCACCCGCCAACCCTAAACCTGCAATAAAACGGCATATTGTATACTGAGTAATATTCGTTACCATACCGTTGAGAATAGTGGCAAGGGAGTAAAGAAGTATTGATCCGAACAAAACGCTTTTTCTTCCTTTTTTATCGCCGATAATGCCCCACGTGATGCCGCCAAGCAAAATACCGATCATCTGGATACTGAGAATGTTTTCTCCACTCGTAAGAACATCATTGCCCGTTAACCCGAGTGACTGTAAGCTTGGCTTACGGATAATGTTATAAAGAAGAAGATCATAGACGTCGACAAAAAAACCCAAGGCACCCACAATTACTGGAAGGGATAAAATGCGGTGGTGCTTGTCCATACGTTATGACTGAGAAGATTCGGGGTCTTCTCTTTTGCCAAAAAAAAGTTTGTACAATACAGGTAAGGTGGTAACAAGAATGATCCCGATCGCAATGGCTTCAATATGATCTTGCAGGCTGAAATCAAATTTGCGTTTTACCCATGAGTCGAGAAAATAACCCGAGAGCATCATAATACCCACCCAGGTGACGCTACCAATAATGTTGAACGCCATAAATACGGAACGATTCATTTTTACCATACCTGCGACGATGGGCGCAAACGTGCGGATGATAGGAAGATACTTAGCGAGAAAAATAGTGCCCTTTCCATATTTATCGTAAAACGCTTTTGCCCTGACAAGATGCTTCTTTCTGAATAACAGGGTTTCTTTTCTTTCATAGAGCAGAGGACCCGTCTTTCGTCCAAACCAATAGCCAACCATGTTACCTAAAATGGATGCTACCATGATCATTAATATAATGCTTATATGTGGCCATCCAAATTGTGTGGGAGTGTCCTGTGCTACACCGATAAACTTGTTGGAGATCTTATCCAAAAAAACTCCAGCGGCAAATAATAAAGAATCTCCGGGGAAAAAGAAACCTACGAACAATCCGGTTTCTGCGAATACGACCAATAACAGAATGTACAAACCACCGTAGTCAATGATCCAGTCGATAAAATTCTGTAAGAACCCAAGCAAATGAATATCCAATAAATTTTCCATGCTCAATTAACCAGCTTTAAGAGGTTATTACTAATGATCCAACGCACCTTCCCATTTACTCACCACACTTGTCGCCAGTGCATTTCCTACCACATTTGTCGCGGTACGAAACATATCACAAAAATGATCTATTGGCAATATTAATGCAATTCCTTCTGGTGGAATTTTAAACATACTACAGGTTGCGGTCACTACTACCAGGGATGCTCTTGGCACGCCTGCAATTCCCTTGCTGGTCAACATCAATACTAAGAGCATCGTCAGTTGCGTACCCATGTCCATTTGAATGCCATAAGCCTGTGCTATTGCAAGGCTTGCAAAGGTCATATACATCATGCTTCCATCGAGATTAAATGAATAACCAAGCGGAAGAATAAATGCGACTACTTTATCACGGCAACCAAAACGCTCCAGTTCTTCTGTTAGTTTGGGAAAAACGGCTTCGCTGCTTGTGGTGCTGAAGGCGATCAACAGCGGTTGAGCGATTCGTTTTAATAAATGTGGAACTCGATTTCGTAAAATCAAAAATCCTACGGATAATAAAATGCACCATAGCAAACCAATGCCGATCAGAAAATATAAAAGGTACTGACCGTAGAAATTAAAAACACTCAGACCTTTTGTAGCGATCACGGCAGCGATTGCTCCAAATACTCCAACAGGTGCGAACCACATCACATAACCGACCATTTTCAAAATGATATGCGACGCTGACTCCAAAGCTTTTATAATTGGCTTAGCATATTGATGAAGAGCAGTTGCTGCAATTCCAAAGAAAATACTGAAGACAACGATCTGCAAAATTTCATTGTTCGCCATCGCTTCAAAAACACTTTTCGGAAAAACATGCTCCACGAATTTTGCCAGTGAAAATTCCTGCGTTTTCCCGATCAGATCTTTCGCACCCGCCGTGTCAGCGTTGCTGAGATCAATGGCGTGACCAGGTTGGAAAAGATTTACGAGGAACATTCCCAATAATAAACTGACGAGTGAAGCTGTGACGAACCAAAGCAGGGCTTTGCCGCCTACACGGCCTACCGTTTTCAGATCACCCAATTTTGCGATACCGACCACAAGCGTACAAAACACAAGTGGCGCAATGATCATTTGCACCAGTCGAAGAAAGATGGTGGTGAGAAGTTTAATGTTATCGGAGAATTTTTTTATGGAATCGGCAGAGCCATCGCGGTGAACAAAATACCCAACGATCACTCCCAATATCATCGCAACAATTATAAAGAAAGTTAGCCGGTTTCTTTTTACCATGGAATTGCTGTAATAGTACCCAAAATCGGAAAAATATCTAATAGCAAAAACATTTCATCACCTAAATATCAATTTTATAAAAGAATTACAGCATTAATTAAATAATTCCTTTACTTTACGACCTATTCTAAATCATAATACCCACGTATGAGTTTGTTTATCAAGAAACCACTAAAAGTACTTTTAGCGGAAGCCTCAGATAGCGAGAAAGGATTGAAAAAAACCTTAGGGCCCTGGTCATTAGTTGCTTTGGGGATAGGAGCCGTTATTGGTGCCGGGTTATTCTCTATCACTGGTGGTGCTGCTGCGAACAATGCCGGCCCGGCTATTACAATTTCATTTGTAGTAGCAGGTATTGGTTGTGCATTTGCAGGGTTGTGTTATGCAGAATTTGCTTCAATGATCCCCATTGCGGGAAGCGCCTATACTTACTCGTATGCGACAATGGGGGAATTTATTGCGTGGATCATTGGATGGGACCTTGTGCTTGAATATGCAGTCGGTGCAGCTACTGTAAGTAT
>DASYSW010000060.1:0-10048 GCA_036002905.1 Chitinophagaceae bacterium | reverse complement strand
TGCCTGCCGGGCAGGCAGGAACAAATTCCAAATCTCAAACCGTGGAATTAGGAGTTTGTCATTTGGAGTTTAGAATTTAGATATGCCCTTGACTAACGAACATATAAAACAAAAACTTGTAGAAAAATTTGGAGAGCAGGTAAGCGATTTTTCAGAGCCTTACACGCTATTGACATTTGAGGCACCGAAGGAATTAAATCTAAAGGTGCTTAATTTTTTGTATGACGATCCTGAACTGAAATTCCGATTTCTCACTACTTTATGCGCTGTGCATTATCCCGAACAAAAAGGAAAAGAACTTGCCGTTGTTTATCACTTGCATAACCTTGAGGATAATGTCAGGATAAGATTTAAAATCTTCACTGATATCAACCAACCTGATATTTATACTGTCACTGGTTTATTTTCTGCGGCGAACTGGCTTGAACGGGAAACATATGATTTTTATGGGGTAAACTTTGTTGGTCATCCGAATTTAAAAAGAATTTTGAACGTTGATGAGATGGACTACTTCCCGATGAGGAAGGAGTATCCGCTTGAAGATTCAACGCGCATCGATAAAGACGACGAAATGTTTGGGCGGGGGGGCACGTTGGGATATGGAACCGAAAAAACAACGCATGGCACCATCGCAGAAGAGGAGAAGGATGATGAAGGGAAGCCAGTATTGTAGATGATTGTGAATAGATGATAGATGATAGTTTGTAAAGGGATAAAAGATAATAGTGAATAGATAAAAGTTGATAAGAGATGTCGACCATCGCAGAACCACATATTCGACTACCAGAAGGAAGTATTGAAAAAACGACCACCACGTTAAACCTGGGTCCTACGCACCCGGCTACCCATGGAGTGTTTCAAAACATCATTGAACTGGACGGGGAACGGGTTGTGTCAGCGGAACAAACCATTGGCTACATCCATCGCGCATTTGAAAAAATTGCAGAAAGGAGACCTCTCTACCACATCACTCCTCTTACAGACAGGCTGAATTATTGTTCCGCCCCGATCAATAATATGGGTTGGCACACAACCTGTGAAAAATTATTGGGTATAAAGACCCCGAAGCGTGTCGATTATCTCCGGATAATTATCATGGAACTTGCAAGGATCGGTGATCATCTCATCTGCAACTCCATTGTTGGTGTAGATAGCGGGGCTTACACCGGTTTCTTATACCTCATGCAATATCGTGAGCTGATCTACGAGATCTGGGAAGAAGTTTGCGGCTCGAGGTTAACAACAAACATTGGTCGCATTGGTGGCTTTGAAAGAAATTTTAATGATATCGCTTTTCAAAAACTTGATAAATTTTTGAAAGAATATCCAAGAGTTTTGAAAGAGTTTGAAAACCTGTTTGTGCGCAACCGCATTTTTATGGATCGGACAATTGGAGTAGGGCCGATCAGTGCAGAACGGGCATTGAACTATGGATTCACTGGGCCAAATCTCCGTGCTGCCGGTGTTGATTTTGACGTTCGCGTCCACAATCCTTATTGCAGCTATGAAGATTTTGATTTTAAAGTTCCGGTCGGAACTACGGGCGACTGCTATGATCGCTTTTTAGTTCGTGAAGAGGAAATGTGGCAATCCCTGAGCATTATCGAGCAGGCCTATCAAAAAGTGCAGGAATTCAAAGGTGCAGACGCTGAAGTTTATCATGCGGATGTGCCCGAATATTATTTACCCTCGAAAGAAGATGTGTATACAAAGATGGAGGCGCTCATCTGGCATTTCAAAATCATCATGGGAGAAATTGATATGCCGGCCGGTGAAGTATACCATTCTGTAGAAGGTGGGAATGGAGAACTTGGTTTTTACTTGATCAGCGACGGCGGAAGGTCACCCTATCGTTTACATTTCCGCAGGCCTTGTTTTATTTATTACCAGGCATTCGAGGAAATGATAAAGGGTCAAATGTTGAGTGATGCTATTATACTATTGAGTAGCTTGAACTTGATCGCAGGAGAGATGGACTCATAATTGCCGAGTTTGGATTGTAGATTTTAGATTTAAATCGGCAATCCAATATCTAAAATCAAAAATTAATGGTGAAGTTTTCAGACGATAAACTAAAACAAGTAGCCGAACTTATTTCGCATTACCCGGAAGGAAAGCAGAAGAGTGCCATTCTACCGGTGCTTCATTTGGCACAGCAGGAATTTGGAGGTTGGCTGGACGTCCCGGTCATGGACTATGTGGCTTCCCTATTAAAGATCGAGCCCATCGAAGTGTATGAAGTAGCGACTTTTTACAGCATGTACAATTTGAAACCGATCGGCAGATACATGTTCGAAGTTTGCCAAACGGGGCCATGCATGATCAATGGCAGTGATGCAATTATAAAATATATAGGAGAAAAGCTTGGGATCAAACCCGGCGAAACAACAAAGGATGGAATGTTCACCTTAAAAACAGTAGAGTGCTTAGGTGCCTGTGGATATGCTCCGATGATGCAACTGGGAAAAACTTACCGGGAGCATCTGACGAAGGAAAAAGTGGACAAGATCATCGAGGAATGTCGCAGTAATGCCGCAAAGAATAATTAAAATATGAAAAGAATTTTATTACTCCTGGTTGTATTCAGTTTTGTTTTTGCTAATGCACAAACAGAGGAAGAAAAACTGACTGCCACATTAAAGGAATTTCACCAGGCATTGGTGAATAAGAATACGGCTTCCATCAATCAGCAGACCGATAAAGCATTGAGTTATGGGCATAGTAATGGATGGGTGCAATCGAAGGCCGATGTTATAAAAGATCTTGAAACAGGGAAGATTGTCTATAACAGTTTTAAAGAGGATAGTTTGACAATAACGATCAATGAATCTATGGCCAACGCGAGGTTTATCGCTGATGTAAATGCTACAATGAATGGCAATACTGTCAACACTCATTTAAAAGTACTGGAGGTATGGGTAAAGAAAGGAAAGCGATGGCTATTATTTGCAAGGCAGGGCGTGAAATAAGTAGAATATCGATTTTGATTTTGAATAAAAACAATGGCAAGAAAACTCTTATTAGATAAGGTAAATGTTGAAGGCATTCGGTATTATGACAGGTACCGTGAGAGTGGCGGGTATGCAGCCGTGGAGAAAGCTTTTAAGATGAGTCCTGACCAGGTGACAGAGGAAGTGAAAAAAAGTGGATTGCGTGGTCGCGGCGGTGCGGGTTTCCCAACCGGGATGAAATGGGGCTTTTTGGCAAAACCCGAAGGTGTTCCCCGGTACCTGGTTTGCAATGCTGATGAATCCGAGCCGGGTACTTTCAAGGATCGTTATTTAATGGAGTTTATTCCTCATCTACTGATCGAAGGATTGATCGTTTCCTCCTACGCAATTGGGAGCAACCGTACATATATATATATACGTGGCGAATTTGCCTGGATCGTTGATATTTTGAACCAGGCTATTGCCGAAGCAAGAAATAATGGCTGGCTTGGGAAGAATATTTTGGGAACCGGTTTTGACTGCGAGATTTATGTCCATCGCGGAGCAGGCGCTTATATCTGCGGTGAAGAAACTTCATTGATCGAATCACTGGAAGGTAAAAGAGGTTATCCAAGAATTAAGCCGCCCTTCCCTGCTGTTAAAGGTGTTTGGGATTGTCCAACTGTTGTAAACAATGTTGAAACACTTGCTGCCGTTGTCCCTATCATCAACATGGGCGGTGAAGAGTATGCGAAGATTGGTATCGGAAAATCTACAGGAACAAAACTGATCTCGGCGTGTGGCAATATAAAAAAGCCCGGCGTGTACGAGATTGAAATGAATATTTCAGTTGAGGAATTTATTTACAGCGATGAATATTGCGGAGGCATTGCCAAGGGGCGAAAATTGAAAGCTTGCATTCCAGGCGGATCATCGGTTCCGATTCTTCCTGCTAATCTTTTATTGAAAACGGCAAAGGGTGAATCGAGAATGATGACATATGAAAGCCTGGCTGACGGCGGTTTTCAAAAGGGTTCGATGATGGGAAGCGGTGGATTTATTGTCCTGGACGAGGACCAGTGCGTAGTTAGAAATACATTGACCTTTGCAAGATTTTACCGCCACGAAAGTTGCGGCCAGTGTTCACCTTGCAGGGAAGGTACCGGGTGGATGGAAAAGATACTGCATAACATTGAATATGGAAAGGGGAAGATGAGTGACATCGATCTGCTTTGGGACATCCAAAACAAGATAGAAGGCAATACAATTTGCCCATTAGGCGATGCAGCGGCATGGCCAGTAGCAGCAGCGATAAGACATTTCAGGGATGAGTTTGAATGGCATATCTACGAGCCACAAGAGGCACAAAGAAGAAATTATGGTTTGGCGAATTATGCGAAACCGCTGGAGGTTGCGACTGTGTAAGTAAAAATTAAAAAGTCAAAAATTCAAAAAAATGGTGGAAAGTGAACTTGTGAGTTTTGAATTGAGAGAAAACGATAAACCTTACAATATTAGGCATAGATGTTATTATTTTTCGAAAGAAGTATTGCTCTTTGTAAAGAATTGTAAATACGATCGGGTTTAAAGTTCTTTATTCGATCAACTGATAAGGAGTGCAACGTCGATTGGAGCCAACATTGTCGAAGGCAGAGCTGGCAGCTCAAAAAAGGATTGGAAGAAGTTTTTCATAATTGCCTTGAAATCTGCGAACGAGACAAGTACTGGCTTTGTTTAATCAGAGATACAATGGAAATTGATGCAGCAAAAGCTGGGTTGCTTTTAAAGGAAGTAGAGGAGATTTCAAATATTATAGCAAGTATAATTATAAGTTCAGAATAGAGAAGTTTGGATTTTGAATTTTTAATTTTTAATTTTTAATTTTTAAAATGCCCGAAGAAAAAAAAATATTTAAAGTAACAATTGACAACATCACCATTGAAGTGGAGCCGGGAACAACCATTCTCCAGGCCGCACGGAAAATTGGTGGTGATGTGGTGCCTCCTGCTATGTGCTATTACAGCAAGCTAAAGGGCAGTGGCGGTAAATGTCGCACCTGCCTGGTTCGTGTGGCGGCAGGTTCGATTGCTGATCCGCGACCGATGCCCAAACTGGTGGCAAGCTGCAGAACGAACGTGATGGATGGAATGGTAGTGGAAAGCATGACCAATAATGCTGTACTTGATGCAAGAAAAGCAGTAGTAGAATTTTTATTGATCAATCATCCTCTTGATTGCCCGGTTTGTGACCAGGCAGGTGAGTGCGATCTGCAGGATCTGAGTTATGACCATGGCCGCGAAGGAACGAGATATGAATTTAAAAGAAGAACATTTGAGAGACATAATCTCGGCCCCTATATTCAACTGCACATGACAAGGTGTATCCTTTGCTTCCGTTGTGTGTATGCGGCAGATCAATTGACGAATAAAAGAATGCATGGAATTCTGGACCGCGGTGATCATTCCGAAATAGCCACATACATCGAAAAATCTTTGGATAATGATTTCATCGGTAATGTGATTGATGTGTGCCCTGTTGGTGCATTAACTGACAGAACATTCCGGTTTAAAAATCGCGTGTGGTTTACCAAGCCGGTTGATGCACATCGCAATTGTCCAAAATGCAGTGGCAAAGTTCGCCTGTGGATGCGCGGCGATGAAGTATTGAGAGTGACCGCAAGGAAAGACGAGTGGGGAGAGGTTGAAGATTTTATTTGTAACGAGTGCCGGTTTGAAAAAAAGAAAGTTGCAGATTGGGTCATCGAAGGCCCGACAAAAGTGGCGCGCCACTCAGTAATATCCGCCGGTCATTATGTAGGAGTAAAGAAACCACATGAGGCATTGCCCGAAGTAATGGGAGGCAGGAAACCAAAATTGGTTTTTGATATTCATAGTATAAGCGACGTAAATGAAGCGGAAGTTGACCTGAGTCTTCTTCCCGGTCCGGCAACGAGTGAGACGTTTGACGGTAAACCAAATGCGTATGGAAATAATGTGACCGATGTAAAGGCGGGAAAAGGATCAAATCCAAAGGGAACTGATTCGACAAATCCGAATACGCCTTGATAGATTCCTCGCTGCGCTCGGAATGACAAATAATGATAATGAAATGATTCATTTAATGACCATAGATTGGTGGTTTGTTTTAGAAAAATTCTTGTTGGTAGGCTTTGTTGTTACGCTTGCGCTTATTGTAGCGATGTACACAACATATGCTGAAAGAAAGATTGCTGCATTTTTACAGGATCGCAGGGGGCCAAACCGTGCGGGACCGTTTGGTATTTTACAACCTTTGGCTGACGGTGGTAAACTCTTCTTTAAAGAAGAGATCGTTCCCCTCGCGTCATCAAAATTTTTGTTTGTCCTGGGCCCGTCGTTGGCGATGCTAACGGCAATGCTTACGAGTGCCGTCATTCCGTGGGGAACCCCGCTTCAAATAGCAGGGCGCGATGTGCCTTTGCAGATCGCCGATCTGAATATTGGGATACTTTACATTTTTGGCGTTGTGAGTTTGGGCGTATATGGGATCATGATCGGTGGATGGGCATCAAACAACAAATTTTCATTGCTCGCTGCTGTTCGCGGCGCCTCACAGATGATCTCTTATGAACTGGCAATGGGTTTGGCGCTGATCGCTTTGCTGATGATGACCGGCTCCTTACAGATGAGCGTGATCGTCAATAACCAGCTTGAACATGGCTGGCATATTATTTACCAGCCGTTGGGATTTTTGATATTTTTTATTTGTGCATTAGCCGAGTGCAATCGCACGCCATTTGACCTCGCAGAAGCCGAGAACGAATTGAATTTTGGGTACCACCAGGAATATTCATCAATGAAACTCGGCCTTTATTTATTTGCCGAGTATGTCAACATGTTTATCAGCGGTGCGGTAATGTCTACATTATTTTTTGGAGGTTATGATATTCCGTTCGTGAACGAGGCAAGCTGGGGCTTATCTCCAAATCTGTTGGCTATTATGGGATTCGTTGTGCTGCTTGCGAAGTCATTTTTCTTTTTGTTTGTTTTTATCTGGATACGGTGGACAATTCCCCGTTTCCGGTATGATCAGCTGATGAATCTTGGTTGGAAGAAATTAATTCCACTGGCACTGATCAATATGATCGTAACGGCCGTGGTGATGTTGCTGAGAAGGTGACTGGTGAATAGCGACGGGTTTTAACCCGTCGAAAAAATGTGAATAGTAACGGGCTTTAACCCGTTGAAAATGCGAATAGCAACAGGCTTTAGTCTGTTGAAAGAGGTGAAGGATATATCAGAACTCCGAAGGAGTTCAATTGATGAATAGAATTACCAGGCGTACAAGAGTGCGACGCAACAGGCGCCAAATAGAATTGTTTAGTTGGCTACATAAAATATATTTGCGAAATTTTTAAAGGACAATAGTCGTAGTTCAATGCAATTAACACAAAGAGCAAAACCAGTGGACCGGAGACCGATGAGTCAGTGGGAGAAATTGTATTTGCCTGCTGTGTTGAAAGGGATGTTTATCACGCTGAGTCATTTGTTCAAAAAGAAGGTGACCATTCAATACCCTGAACAAAAAAGAACGTTCTCAAAAGTATTTCGTGGGTTGCAGATTTTGAATCGCGACGAGGAAGGACGTGAACGCTGCACCGCTTGCGGCTTATGCGCCGTGGCCTGCCCGGCCGAAGCAATAACCATGGAAGCTGCAGAAAGGCAACCGGGAGAAGAACATTTATACAGGGAAGAAAAATACGCCGCGAAATACGAGATCAATATGCTGCGTTGTATTTTTTGTGGATTTTGTGAAGAGGCCTGTCCGAAGGATGCGATCTACTTATCCGAAACCTTTACCCCGTCAAATTATTCCAGAGCAGGATTCATTTATAAAAAAGAAGATCTGTTAATACCGGATCCGAAAGAAGACCCTGAAGGTTATCAAAAAGCGTTGGGGAGCAGGGCCCGGAAAAATTAATAATTGCTGAGAGAAATGAGTATTTCACAAATACTATTTTGGGCTTTGTCTGCATTGACTGTGTTTAGCGCATTGATGGTAGTCGTCAGTAAGAATCCTGTCCATAGTGTACTTTGGCTCATCTTTACTTTTTTCTGCATCTCGGGGCATTACATTTTATTGAATGCCCAGTTTCTTTTCATCGTAAATATTATTGTATATGCCGGGGCTATCATGGTCCTGTTTTTATTTGTCATCATGTTGATGAACTTGAATGAAAGCTCAGAGCCGAAGAAAAATCGCTGGCTAAGAATGGCGGGAGTAGTTGCCGGGGGATGCCTGTTGCTGGTCTTTGTCGCGGCACTGAAAAATATCGATATAAAGAAACAAGTCGCTGAAGTAAACACCGGTGATATTGGATTAATACAAAATCTCGGACAGGCTTTGTTCAATGAGTATGTGGTACCCTTTGAAATAAGCAGCATTTTATTTTTAAGTGCGATGGTAGGAACTGTGGTAATAGGAAAGAAGGAGTAGTAAGCCAAAGTAAAAAGTAAAAATTAAAAAGTCAAAAGATGACCATTAATTCAGTTGTTTGCATTTTGACTTTTAACTTTTTCATTTAAGATGCCTATTAACTATTACATATTTCTTTCGATCGCTTTGTTTGTGATCGGTATTATAGGCGTGTTAACACGTCGTAATGCCATCATTATTTTTATGTGCATTGAACTAATGCTGAATGCAGTGAATTTGATGCTGGTGGCTTTTTCGAAGATGCATCACCTGGCAAATTCCGTTAAAGATGCCAGTGCAGGGATAGACGGGCAACTTTTTGTTTTCTTTATTATGGTGGTGGCGGCGGCAGAGGTAAGCGTGGGTCTCGCGATCATTGTCATGATGTACAGGAATATTCATTCGGTGGACGTAAACTTTTTGAACAGGCTGAAACATTAATATGAAGACCATTTTACTTCTTATCGTATTGTTTCCATTGGCGGGATTTCTTATTAATGGATTGGGGAGAAAATTTTTTGGTAAGAGGTATATCGCTTTCAATGCCTGTGGCCAAATACTGGCTTCATTTATTGCAAGTATTGTGGCTTTTATGACTGTGAAAGAAACCGGAGGGCAGGTTGTAAATTATTTCGATTTTATTTCAGTGCGCTCACTGCATGTTCCATTTTCGTTTCAAATAGATCAGCTTTCAGCGATCTTTCTTTTGATCATTACGGGAGTCGGGTACCTTATTCATGTGTATTCCGCTTCTTATATGAAAGAGGAGAGCAACGAGCATTATGGCCGTTATTTTTCCTATCTCAATCTTTTTATTTTTTCGATGTTGTTGCTGGTCCTCGGTGCCAACTACATCATCATGTTCATCGGCTGGGAAGGGGTGGGCCTCTGTTCTTACTTGCTTATCGGGTACTGGTTTAAGAATACTGAATATAACAAGGCCGCTAACAAGGCATTTATCATGAACCGGATCGGTGACCTCGGTTTTTTGATCGCCATCTTCTGGATCATTTCGAAGGTTGGAAACACAAATTTTACTGATGTATTTGCCGGGGCAAACAAATTCAGCCCTTCTGAAATGACAATAATTACCTTATTGCTTTTTGTTGGCGCAACCGGCAAGAGTGCGCAGATCCCATTATACACGTGGCTGCCTGATGCCATGGCTGGTCCTACTCCGGTATCTGCCCTGATCCACGCGGCGACGATGGTGACGGCGGGTATTTATATGGTCGCGAGGAGTAACGCCTTGTACTCATTATCTGAATTGTCTATGAACGTTGTCGCTATCGTTGGTTTGGCAACATCCATTCTTGCAGCAACGATCGCCCTCAAACAAAACGACATTAAAAAAGTACTGGCTTATTCCACCGTCAGCCAGCTTGGCTACATGTTTTTGGCGCTTGGTGTCGGAGCTTATTCTACAGGCGTATTTCACGTGATGACACATGCTTTCTTCAAGGCCCTTTTATTTCTCGCTGCGGGCAGCGTGATCCATGCAATGGGTGGTGAACAGGATATTCGCAAAATGGGTGGATTGAACAGGTTGAAAATTACTTCCATTACCTTTTTGATTGGATGTATCGCGATTGCAGGCGTGCCTCCATTCTCCGGTTTCTTTTCGAAAGACGCAATTCTACTCGCTGCATTTGAACATAACAAAA
>DASYSW010000059.1:0-2232 GCA_036002905.1 Chitinophagaceae bacterium | reverse complement strand
TCGGTATCATGGGACATATAGGAACAATCGTACCTCTGACTTTACTTTCAATTCTATTTCTTGCCAACAATAATTTCGCTTTGTGGACAGTAGTATTGTGTACAAATATGCCTGTGCTCGCTCTTAATCTGGCTGCTCAACCTCCAAAGGTTACTATCCCGGTCATGCTGACTTCGCTGATCATCAATATTGTTGTCATTGCCTTGAGCGCTGTCATGTTTTTGATGTAGGGTAGGATGGGTGATGAATGTCACTGCCTCAACTTATCCAGGTCATTTTTCCTGGGGTTAGACAATACTATTTTTGATTTGTTATGTTAAACAACGTGTGATGAAAAGAATCGAGTTATGTGTAGTAAAAATTTTCTGATGTATTTGCGTATTGCGCCGAACCGGTTGATCAGTGATCTGCAAAAGGATTTCAATAATGTCTTCCCATTTTTGAAGATTGAATTTTTTCAGAACAGGAACCAGCAGTTGCCCGCCTTCACATTCCAACAAATACTTCCGCACAATAGACGAATTGTGGAAGGGCAATCTGCCGTTACAGATGGGGATATTGAAATAAGTTCTGATATGAAAGTAAAGGACCTGGAAAAAATCTTCAAGGATCAGTTTTCACTAGCCGCGCAGGTTTTCCGCCGGTCGGGAAATCTTTGGCTGGAAACTACGATGACCGATGACTGGACCCTGGAACAGCAAAATGAACACGGACGGGAAATTTCCACTGATAGCAAAAAAAATATTTCCGACGACAATGACTATGAGCTTAACAGGGATGCTGACCACTAAACAACGGAGATCGATATCGCACTAGTAGAGAAGATTCTTTAGCTTTTCCGGGTGACTTACCGATATCTTTCCCTCTTTAATTTCAATTAGTTTTTCCGACTTAAAATCGCTGAGTGTTCTGATCAACGACTCCGTGGCAGTGCCGACATATTGTGCAATGTCTTCCCTTGATATTTCAATCGGTTTGGTTTGACCGGGTTGATTGAATTTTTCATTAATGTCGACCAATGCTTTTGCAACTCTCTTTCTTAACGAACTGTAGGCCAGGTTTAGCAGGCGTTCTTCTTTATCCTTTACATTTTGAGTAATGATCCGGATAAATTTCGTAGCCACGGCAATATCACCATAGACCAGTTTCTGAAATTCATCCCTTGGAATTTGGATGATCTCCGATTCTTCCAACGCGACGGCCGTATCTTCATAATTATGATCCTCGATCAACGCGGGGTACCCAATAAAATCACCCTGGCTATATAGATCGGTTATATATTCCTTTCCATTTTCGTTTGTTTTAAAACCTTTCACCTTCCCTGATTTTATATAATAGAGATAGCGGGGGCGCTTCCCCTCGGCATACACAACTTGTTTTTTTGAAAAAGTATCTGAAGTATAATCGTCCAGGTTGAGAGGGAGCAAGCCGGTTGTGCGGAGATCGTTGGCAAGTTCACTCAGGCCTTTACCCGTCGGGTTATATTTCTTATGAAGGATGTCATATTTATGCAGGCGGGATTCAATGGCATTCATCAACTCTAACTCTTCAAAGGGCTTGGTCACGTAATCATCGGCACCCATTTCCATTCCTTTTCGAAGATCACTCCGTTCTGCCTTTGCGGTTAAAAAGATAAGAGGGATGTCTTCGGTTTCCGGGTTTTTTCTGAGAAGATGCAATACACCGTAGCCATCCAGTTCCGGCATCATAATATCGCACACAATGAGATCAGGTTTTTCTCTAAGGGCCGCTTCAACTCCCTTTTTACCATTTTCGGCTGTAAAAGTTTTATAACCGCCAAGGGAAAGTATCTCAGCTATGTTTTCTCTGATATCGGTATGGTCATCGATGATTAAAATGGTACGTTGTGACATATTTACTTAGTTAATATTGCAAAGAAATGGAATGCTTTTCAAATACGATCCTGCATCAATGATAAAAATCAGTTAGCCTTTTGAACTTACTCAGGTACGGCTCCCTCCACCGCTTCTACCTTAGCCATGTTTATGCCGACTACTCCAGTTGCGAAAATACGCTGTTATCATTGCGGTGAGAATTGTATTGCGGGTGAGGTTCCATTTGACGATAAAATATTCTGTTGTGCAGGATGTAGAATGGTCTATGAGATCATCAATCAAAACGACCTTTGCAGATATTACGATCTAAATCTAAATCCCGGTATCAACCAGCGGACAGCCGTGAGACCGGATAAATTTTCATTTTTAGATAATA
>DASYSW010000058.1:0-2834 GCA_036002905.1 Chitinophagaceae bacterium | reverse complement strand
GCACACTTTTGTAATTATTATTCATTAAAACCTAGATTATGAAAAAGATGTTACAAAAGACACTTATTGCCGGTAGCATGGCCTTGTTAGTTCTTGGGAGCTGCCAAAAAAATATTGATAAGTCGCCAGTGGCTATAAATGGAGTAACGCAGCCGCTTCATCCTCCAAAAGAATTAAAGGATTTTTTGCAGGTAAACCTTGTCGGCGACAATAATGATTTTAACCCGGCGCGTGTTGACAACAGTCTTATCAATGCGTGGGGAATTGCATTTTCTCCGTTAGAAACCGTCTGGGTTTCATCCATGGGCGCGGGATTCGGTGAAGTCTACAAGGCTGATGGCAGCGACGCTCTTCCTCATGTAACAATCCCTTCTCCAATAGCCGAAACGGGCGGTCACCCAACTGGCGTTATATTTTACGGTGGTGCCGGTTTTAGGCTGCCCTCTAATGATAAACCGGCGAGATTCATCTTCGCAGGCGCTGATGGGGTGATTTCCGGATGGAATGGTGGTACTGCTGCCGTCAGAAAAATCAATGATGCAGGTGAACTTTATGCAGGTATTGCGCTGGCAACGGATGGACAATATGATTTTTTATATGTAGCGAATTTCCTCGAAGGCAAGATTGACGTATTTGATACAAGCTGGACAGAAGTGAATAAACCGTTTGTTGATCCGGATCTTCCGCTGGGCTATGGTCCTTTCAATATTCAGAATGTTGATGGCAAGTTATACGTGATGTATGCCAAAATCGGAGCGAATCCCGCCCAGGGCAAGGTTGTTTCAATTGCACCAGGTAATGGCTTTGTTGATATTTTCAATCCGGATGGCTCCTTTGTACAACGGTTTATTTCCGCCGGACAGTTGAATGCTCCCTGGGGCATAACGAAAGCACCGGCAGGATTTTGGAACGATGACTCAGACATACAAGATATAATTCTCGTAGGCAATTTTGGAGATGGTCATATCAATGCGTATAGTGCTGATGGAGTTTTCCAGGGTCAGCTTCGGGCACATGGTAACCCGATCGCAATTGAACGGCTTTGGGGGATTGCCTTTCCTCCTGCCAATTCTACCACTTTCGATCACTACCAACTCTTTTTTGCAGCAGGTCCGGGTGGTGAACAACATGGTTTGTTTGGCGTTATAAAACGATAAGATCGCTGTTTGAAGATTGTAAATATAACGTTCACCAGATTTTCATAGACTGAGGGGATTGTTCCGTAACCGGTGTTTCTAAGCACCGGTTTTTTTAGCGCAACGGCTTATGTATTGGCGATGGTGGGTATAATGCTAGTGGCAGCTGTTCTATTCTTCATCTTCCAATTTTGTTTTAGTCCATTCTCCACCAATAAAGTCTCTGTCCATTGAATAGCCATAGTCCAAATCAAAAACTTCATTAAGTGTCCTGTCCCTAATGACAAGCTGTTCTAACGCAACAAGCCTGATGTCGTCCGGCATTTGGTCGCCTGTCAGAAATTGCCAATCGCCGTCTGTGTCGTGAACAACTCTTAATATTGGTTTGTCAAGGTCTAACCATTGTCTGGTCGTAAATATTCCTAAATTTCTTGCTTCTCTGAATTTGAAGTCAGCGTTTCTGTCAAGTAAAGGTTGATCCCGTAAGAATTTTTCTTCAAAATTTTCTTCCCAGGGAAACTTGCCATTTCGGTCTGTCCAAACAAGTTGAACCGCAGGAAATTTAGTTTTGTCGTAATAGTTTAATGCTGCTCCAAAGTAGTCGTCTATATTCCTGTCGTCAACTGGTAAAAATTCGGCTCTGCTGTTCTTAAAAATGTTGTCATAGTTAGTGTATGTCATAATGGCTTCACCTTTCTTTATTAATTCAGCAATGTCATTAATTATCTCATGTCCAAGTTTGTCTGGCAAACCGAAACAAATTATTTCAGGTTGTTTGTATGTGTCAAACAGCCCAATGCTATATGCAAATGAAGGTGAATAGCCGGAACCGCTAACCATAATTACCTGCAATCCATATTTGTCAATATTAGTTTTGATCTGAACAAGAAGTTCGTCCTTAGTTATGCACTTATGCTCTTTTTCTTTGTCCATCTTACTGTGTCGCTTTACAGTTGCCACTAACGTCCCGGGCTTTGCGCGGGCCGATGAAAATTATGAATTTTCCGGCCGAGGCGCAACTACTAAGCTAGATTAATTGCAGCGCCGGGACCAGCACGAGCCCAGCTTGCGCAAAGGCATATGTTGGTTGCCGTTTTTTTAATTCAAGTTGGGTAATGGGAATCTGTATTCCGCATAAAATTTATGGCCGCTAATTTCTATCGCCTGTTTCTCCTTTCTCTTTCTGAGCAGCCTTTTTAAATCGTCAAGGTATTTTTTGTCGAGATAAATACTTGTGACGCCTCCTTGTCTTGTCACGGTCTTCGAACTGTTAAGGTCAGGCCAACTCACTGGCCACTTTAAAGGCACTTCTGGTGAATGCGAATAATCTGAAAGTATAACCTCAATTTCTTCTGGTATCCAGGAAATCGCGTTGTCGTTATCGAAGTCCAAAACGAAGTCATAAACGGCTGAAAGTTGTTTCGGAATATTTTTGCGTGATCCTTTTCCATTCATCGCTCCATAAACCGAGAAATATTTAAGAGTATCAAAGTTAGTTTCTAAAACATAAGAAGGTTGATCAGTTGTAAGAGTCGCTTGAACGCCTTTCGATCTTAATAAGAATGTGTCGGACAAATTCATCTCATCTATCAACTCGTCTTTTTCCTCCTTGGTTAGTTGAACAATTTTATATTCCTTGTTTTTCCAAAAGATGACCTTCCCAGATTCATAGACAGTTAAAAGCGGTCCGTCTGCTCC
>DASYSW010000057.1:0-10443 GCA_036002905.1 Chitinophagaceae bacterium | reverse complement strand
TCGGGACCTTGTAACGGGCATCCCAAAACAGATCATGGTAAGCTTCCAGGAAATTGCTGAAGCCCTTGATAAAAGTATTTTCAAAATTGAAGAAGCGATTTTAAAGGCCCTGGAACAAACACCGCCGGAATTGGCCGCCGATATTTACAGGCGCGGTCTTTATCTCACGGGTGGTGGTGCCTTGTTGAGGGGACTTGATAAAAGGTTAAGTCAAAAGATCAAATTACCTGTGCACGTAGCCGATGATCCTCTAAAAAGTGTGGTGAGAGGCACCGGTATTGCCCTGAAAAATTATGACAGGTATCCATTTGTTATGAGATAGAGGCTCTTGTTCTCCGCCCTGGGCGGAAACTTGGGTCGAACAAACATTAAGTTTTTTCTAGCTTACTCCGGAGCAGATTTTGATTATGAAGCCAACAGCGTTACTACCTTCAACTTTCGTTGTAGCCTGCCCCGATCCATCGGGGTCACTCACTTCAAGGTTCAGTAATTCTGATCAACCAGGACAGGTTTCTTATGGCAATATTTTCACAACGTTTAAACTGATAGGCCACAATAAAACTACTAAAATCTAAGTTCCTGTTTTAGGGGACAGGGGTATGCGAAACATATTTCTTTTCATTGGTCGTTACTTCACTTTTTTTGCCTTCCTGGGATTCCAGGTTTTAGCCCTGTCATTTTTATTCCGATATAATAAATATCACCGGGCTGTTGGTCTTGGGGTAGCTAATGAAATGAGCGGTTGGATGAACTCCAAGTATGCAAATATTGATCAGTATTTTCACCTTAAACAGGAGAGTGATAGGATCCATCATGTAAACGATTCATTGATGAACTTGTTAAAGACGAACTTTCTGAACTCCGACACGGCAACGCAATTTGTTCAGGATACAATACCTTATGATACCCTGGGTCACCGCCGCCGGTATTTATGGCGCGATGCAGAAGTAGTAAGCAATTCGGTGAATTCTGAGAGGAACTATCTACAGATAAACCGCGGTTCAAAGCAAGGCATCAGGGATAATATGGCAGTACTCAATTCTGACCTCAGCCTTGTTGGTATTGTTGTAAATACCAGCGACAATTTTAGCCAGGTTATGAGTCTTCTTCACGTAAAGAATAATGTAAATGCCGTTATGAAGCGAAGCGGAAATGCGGGAACAATAAGCTGGGACGGAAAGAGTCCTCTTTATCTTACAATGACAGGCATTCCAAAAAGTGACACGATCGCCAGGGGAGATACCGTTTTAACCGGTACTTACTCGTTAAGCTTTCCCCCGTTAAGAATGATTGGAAGAGTTGCATCTATCGTAAAAGATAACTCGAGTAGCTTTTATGTACTGCAAATAAAAACAGCAGCCAATTTTCAGAATCTTCAGCACGTATTTGTTGTGGAAAATTTGCAGGCAGATGAACAGGAAAAACTGGACAAAGACACCCGAAAAAAAATTGATGAAGTAAAAAAGACTAAGTGAGCGATCTTGTCAAAAATATTCTTCGATTTACCATTTTCATCCTGGTCCAGGTGTACGTTTTATTTAAGGTGCCTCACCTGCATCGTTTCATTACACCTTATTTATATTACCTCTTCATTCTGTGGCTTCCCTTTGCCACGCCCAGGTTCTGGCTCCTGGTGATTGGCTTTATAACAGGGCTTTCTCTCGACTATTTCACCCAGACGCCCGGCCTTCATGCAGCCGCCTGTTTACTGATCGCTTATATTCGGCCTTTTATCATCAATCTTTTGTTGCCGAAAGACAGTACTGAATTTAACTACAGGGAGCCCTCGCCGCGCACGTTGGGATGGACACCGTACGGGATCTATGTTCTTACACTTACTGTTTTTCATCACGGGTATATGCTTTTGCTGGAATGGCTATCCTTTGGTAGTGTTTTGACGTTCCTGATCAAACTTGTTGCGACCACGGGGATCAGCCTTTTGCTCATTTTTGCAACGGAACTCTTGTTCCCGAGAAAAATGCGCTACAGAACAAATACTGCGTAAAAATCTTCACAAATTTCCTTTGGATAGCGTAAAAAAAATTTTGCAGCGTAGCTTTGATAAAAATTTCTTACTGTGTATTTTTCTCTTCTTTGATCTATGCCTGTGTTTAACCAATCGAGGAGTCGTATTATCCGAGCAATTTTCTTAGCATCATTTATAGTGCTGATCGCGCAGTTATTTCATTTGCAGGTTGTCTCCCGGGAATATAAAAGACAAGCAGACATTAATGCCATTTTTGCCAAGCGGATCTACCCATCCAGGGGGATCATTTTTGACAGGGAGAATAAAGCGATTCTGAATAATATACTAATGTATGACCTGATGGTCACTCCATCAGAAGTGAAAGGAATTGACACAAACTATCTCTGTCAGCTCATGGAGATCGATACGGCCGAATTCAGGAAAAGAATTAAGGCCGCTATCATAAAAAATAAGGCATTCCGGCCTTCCGTATTTGAAGAATTGCTGACGCCGCAGAAGTATGCAAGAATGGAGGAGAATATGTGGCGCTTTAATAATGGGTTTTTTCTTCAGCCAAGGCCTGTGAGATTATATCCTTTTAATGCAGCAGCACACATACTGGGTTACATTAATGAAGTGGATACGGGGATCATAAACAGGTCAAATGGATTTTATGAATCCGGTGACTATGCAGGTCGAACAGGTTTGGAACAATACTATGAAAAAGTGTTGCGTGGGCAGAAAGGGACAGAGTTGTGGATAAAAGATAATTTCAACAGGCTGGTTGGTCATTATCAAAATGGAATTTTTGATACAACGGCTGTGGCGGGAAGGAATCTCAGGACTTATATTGATGTCGAACTTCAACAATTAGCAGAAAAATTATTGACAAACAAAGTAGGCGCAATTGTGGCCATCGAGCCAAAGACGGGCGGTATTTTAGCGATGGCTTCTGCACCCGACTACAACCCCAATGATCTTACCGGTTCATCCAAGCAAAAGAATTATAGTAAGATGCTGCTGGATGTAAGTACGCCTCTTTACAATCGTGCCATTAAAGGACAATATCCAGCCGGTTCTACTTATAAGCCGCTTGGAGCATTGATAGGACTAGATGAGGGCGTGATCACACCTGAGAGTGGATATCCTTGCCACGGTGCATACTTAGAATGTACGCGCCCTGTAAAATGTCTTGAAAAATGGGCAGGTCATGCCGCCGATCTCCGGCTTGCAGTGGCTCACTCCTGCAACTCTTTTTTCAGCAGCACTATTCGACGAACAATTGACAATCCAAAATATCATAACCCAAGAATAGGATTGACAAAATGGAAGGAGTATTGTAATGCGTTCGGTTATGGTCACAAGCTCGGCGTCGATATACCAAATGAAAATGGCGGAAACATTCCTGACACTACGGCTTATGATAAAGAGTATCGCGGACAATGGAACTCGTGCACGATGACGGGCGGTGGACTCGGTATTGGCCAGGACAAGATGCTTGTAACACCGCTACAGATCGCTAACGGTATCTGTATTGTTGCCAATAAAGGGTATTATTATCTTCCACACTTTGTAAAGTCAATCGATGATGAAAATGATGATGACACGGTGCTGGTAAATAAATTCAGAACGAGACATAATGTACTTACTCATATTTCTGATGTTGCCTATGAAACAGTGATCAGCGGCATGCAGGATGTTACAGAAATAGGAACAGCAAAATTTATTACAAAAATCCCGGGGATAAATGTCTGCGCTAAAACCGGCACTGCCCAAAATAAAAGAGTGCTGGATAAAAAAGTTGTCGAACTAAAAGATCATTCTTTATTTGTATGTTTTGCCCCCAGGGAGGACCCCAAGATTGCCATTTCTGTCATCATTGAGAATGGAGGTTACGGTGCTACATGGGCAGGCCCAATGGCGTACCTGTTGATTGAAAAATACCTGACAGATTCGTTGAGAGAGGATCGCCGGCAGGAAGCAGATAGAATCGCCGCTGCTAATTTGATGCCTTCTTATCTTACCCGCGAGCAATACAAAGCCGATTCTATTCGTGCTTTCGAATGGTTTAAGATGACAAAAGATAGCAGCTACATCGATAAATATACCTATGAAAAAGTTGAGTTGCCATTTATTCCCGGCAAAAAATTACCCTCGCCTGCTAAAAAGAGAACTGATGTTCAGTACATGGTAATTATCGATGATAAAAATTTACGCAAGAAAACCCATTCCGTGCCTTCATGAACGAAAAAAACCCGACTATATCAAAAGGAGTTGACTGGAGTTTAGCATGGATCTATTTAATATTGGTAGCAGTGGGTATTACTGCAATTTTTGCTGTCACTTACAAAGAGGGAGACCCAATTGTTCAGAGTTTCCTTGGTTTTAAAACTGACTATAGCAAACAATTTTATTTTTTTATTGCGTCGGCCATCATCGGGGTATTCATTTTATTGACAGATAGTAAATTTTTTACAGCAACGGCTAATATTTGGTATGCATTCGGGATCTTTTTATTGCTGCTTGTGTTTCCTTTTCACTCGAGCGTAAAAGGAACTGAATCGATCATTCGGTTTGGTGGATTTCAATTTCAACCCGCAGAGTTTTGTAAGATCTGCGTTTGCCTTGCATTGGCGAAATATCTTTCCCGGTCGGACACAGAATTTGGAACCACGAGATCGCAGTTGATTGCTGCAGCTATTGTTTTGTTTCCCGCTGTACTAACTCTGATGCAAAGCGAAACGGGTTTGGCACTTGTATATTTTTCTTTTTTTATTGTTATGTACCGGGAAGGTCTCCCATCGACGATTCTTGTGATCGGCTTTTCATTAGCCGCGCTGGTGGTGGCAACGTTGCTGGTTGAAAAAAATACACTGGCGCTCGTACTTACAGGGGTTGCTTTGTTATTCATCTTTTTCGCATGGAGACAGATCAGGCGGAAAAGGTATATCTTATTTAATGTGATCTTCCTTTGGTTGGTTTGTGTGGGTGTACAGCGATTTGGAGTTCCGTTCGCGTTTAAGCATGTATTAAAGTTGTACCAGGTCGAACGTATTTATAGTACTGTAGGTAAAGAAATACCGGCGGAGTATGTCGCTGCACACCGGAAAGAAACGACACAGACGGGCAAGAAAAAAGATACTGATTACAATGTAAAACAATCAAAGATTGCCATTGGCAGCGGGGGATTGACCGGGAAAGGATTATTGAAGAGCACGCAAACGCGGTATGGCTTTGTACCGGAACAAAGGACCGATTTTATTTTTGACACCATTGGAGAAGGATTCGGCTTCGTTGGGAGCATTCTCCTGCTGGGTATATACTTGCTGCTCTTGTTTAGAATAGTGGCGATCGCGGAAAGACAGAGAAGTGTTTTCAGCCGATGTTATGCGTATGGAGTCGCGGCGGTATTTTTCTTTCACTTAATAATTAATATCGGGATGACGATAGGACTTGCACCTGTAATAGGAATTCCTTTACCGTTCATAAGTTATGGAGGAACCTCCCTTCTTACGTTTACGATTTTGCTTTTTATTCTCATTCGCCTTGATGCTGACAGGCAGATGGTATTGAGATAAATAGCCCCATCCCCTAAAGGGGAGTTTAGTAAATTACTTTCATTCTAAATTTTTTGTTCAAATGCAACGGGATAACGCAAATCAAAAGGATGACACAAAAAATGAAAACCCGGAGCTAAGTCACTCCTTTAGGGGGTCAGGGGACATTATCCCTCTTAGCGAAGGCACATTTACTGTTGACAAATCCAAATTATTTGTTCCATTTAACGAACAGGAGCACCAGTTACAGAACAGACCAACGGGAAGTTTGCTGGTGGAGATACAGCCTTTTGTAGTCGTAACTGGATCAGGTGATGTTTTGCTCCTTGATACAGGATTAGGCTTTAAAACAAATGGCATGCTGCAGTTGCATCAAAATTTGATAAATAATGGCATTGATCCGTCGCGTGTAACAAAGGTTTTACTTTCACACTTACACAAAGATCATTCAGGTGGAGTGAGCGAAGAGTCTCCCGGTCAACCGCGAAGGCTTAGTTTTCCCAATGCCCATTATTACATCCAGGAAAGAGAGTTGAATTTTGCTTTTGAAAAAGGATTCCCCTCTTTTATTATTGAGGAATTAGAAGTATTGAAACAGTCTTCACAAATAGTATTATTGAAGGATGACAAAGGAGTGATTGATGATCATATTTCTTACGAGGTGACAGGAGCGCATTCTCCTTACCACCAGGTATTCTGGATCAATGACGGAGAGATGATTTTTTTTGGTGGTGATGATGCGCCGCAATTGCAGCAAATGAAACATCGTTTTTCAGCAAAGTATGATTACAACGGAAAGAAAGCGATGGAGCTGAGAAAAACATGGTGGGAACGCGGACAAAAAGAACATTGGACATTTTTATTTTACCACGATGTAAAAAACCCGGTGTGCACAAATTACACGAATTAAGACGAATTGCATGAATTAAGTTGAATGACATAATTCGTGCCGGCAGCGTAGATCATTAGCAAAAAATATTTCGTGTAATTCGTGTAAATAAATTCGTGTAAAGAAAAAGGCCCGCCCTGGAAAGAGCCGGCCGTTGCTAACCTATGAAAAACACCAGGTTCAAAGATATAAGAAATTATCTTTATTGCAACAGCGACTGATTCCTTTGGATGGGTTTGTCCCCCAAACGATCCTTACGGGTCTCAAGCATCTGAATTACTTTTCGGCGAAATTCGTCTTCGTAAACGAAAACTTTATTGGCTCTGGGTTCATCCATTATCTGTCTGAATTCATTCCTGTAACGAATACGCAGATCAATGATCTTTTGTTTTAAGACAAGATTGTCCGCTTTGTTTTGAACACGGATTTGTCTGAATTCCTGGAAGTATCTTAAAAAAACAGGAGAAAATTTTTCTGCCTCTCTTTTTGAAAGCCCGAGTCTATCCTGGATATATTCATTCATACGATCCCTGATCTTGCCCTTGTCGTCCCTCTCTTCCTGGGCATAGGCACCAAGACCAATAAAAAATAAGATCAATATGATAAAATATTTTTTCATGAATTGGCCTAGTTAGTCATCATTACATCCTCGATATCCTTTGATTCTTCGCTAAAATCCTTTAGTTCGTCAATGGGTATGTCTTTCAATAATACCTGTATGTCATCAGTTTTTATATTCTTATTGGCACTTGCCAATTCCTTTTCATTTAGACCGGCATCCATAAAATCGATGAGATTTTCGGTGCTCTTTACATCGTTGATCTTTTTTACCTCTTTCTCGAATTTTGCTAAAGTTTTACCGGCTGAATCCCTATGGCTGTGGTCAAAAGCAATGACTCCAGCCATTAAAATTGCACCAGCAATAACTGCTGCCGCTGCATACCTGAACCATCTCCGGCTTGCAATTGAAACAACATTTGGTTCTTTTTCTTCTTCACCTCCAGGCTTAAAATTTTCGAAATATCCTTCGGGTACGGAGTAAACGGGCCTTTTGCTTAAACTACTCAGTAGCGGAGAAATGGATTCAATTTCTTCGCTGCTGGTCCGATAGTCAGGATGACCACGGATAAGCTCCATAATTTTTTCATCCAATTCATCAAAATACCCACAAGGAACCTGAAATGGCATTTCTTTAGGTAACGAAGATAGCCAGGTCAGGCTTTCATTGGTCTTTATGACTCCCAACATTTGCTCAGAAAATCCCTCAAAATATCCGGGCGGAACCGAATAAATATTTTGAGAAATATCTTGCAAATTGCATCCTAAATCGCTGAGTTCTTGTATGATATCCTTATTTGGCATTTTAACGTACTTGAGACACTTCCCAAACTGTAAAGTTTAATGATTTTTGATGTAATCCTCAATTTTTTTAACCGCATGATGATAGCTGGCCTTCAAGGCTCCCTCACTAGTTTCCAGAACCCTGCTCATTTCTTCATATGGCATTTCATCATAATACCTTAGGTTAAAAACAATTCTTTGCTTTTCAGGTAGGTGCTGTATGGCCAATTGCAGCTTCCATTCAAGGCGGTTGGCATCGAAATGACTGTCTGCTTTTATTTTATTGCTCAAACCACTCTCCGTCACATCAAGTGGAACAGCCGTTCTTTTCTTTTGCTGTTCAATATAAGTCAGGCACTCATTTGTTGCAATGCGGTAAAGCCAGGTATAGAGTTGGCTGTCTTCTCTGAAATTTTCAAGCCCGTTCCAAACCCTTAAAAAAACATTTTGTAAAACATCATTGGCATCTTCATGATCGATAACCATACGCCGAACATGCCAGTATAATTTTTCCTGGTATTTTTTTATGATGCTTGTAAAGGCCTTTTCTTTTGTTATTGGATTGCGAAACTGTACCAATAGTTCTGTATCACTCGTAGTTGGAGGCATGCTGCGGTTTAATAAGTTTAGAATATTGGTTGTTTCAATGCGTTTGTTTCAATAATCTTAATTTTTTACAACATCGTCCTGGTTTCGTCCAATTTATTCCATTTTTATTCCTCATTTGATGCATTT
This sequence comes from Chitinophagaceae bacterium, assembly GCA_036002905.1. Taxonomy (GTDB): domain Bacteria; phylum Bacteroidota; class Bacteroidia; order Chitinophagales; family Chitinophagaceae; genus VBAU01. The sequence goes on along the minus strand of DASYSW010000057.1, from coordinate 1,955 downwards.
ACCTGGTAATTCACAGTTAAAAATAAAAAAGCAGGTTCATTATAAAAAGAACCTGCCCCGCTTATTAGTAACAAACTTTATCCATTCTTTTTTCTGTTCAATGCTTTTTCGGCTGCGGCAACAATGTCGGGAACGTCCAATCCATACTTTTTCAGAAGGTCTTTAGGAGTACCACTTTCTCCAAAGGTATCCTGGGTGCCCACGTACTCAATCGGCGTCGGAATAAATTTAGCAGCCAGCTGGGCAACCGCGTCGCCCAGTCCTCCAATTATGTTGTGTTCTTCTGCCGTGACAGCGCACCCGGTCTTTTTAAGTGAATTGATCACTGTGTCCTTGTCAATGGGTTTTACCGAATGGATATTTATCACTTCAGCGTTGATTCCCTTCTCCTGCAGGGCGACTCCTGCCTGGATTGAATTCCAAACCATATGCCCGCAGCAAAAAATAGAAACATCTTTCCCCTCACTAAAAACTTGAGCTTTGCCGATTTCAAATTTCGCGTTCACATCCGTAAAAATGGGCCACACGGGTCGGCCGAACCGCAGATAGACTGGACCGACATGATCGGCAATTGCAATCGTCGCCGCTTTCGTTTGATTATAATCGCACGGAACTATCACCGTCATGCCGGGCAACATTTTCATTAAGCCAATGTCTTCAAGTATCTGGTGAGTAGCTCCGTCTTCTCCTAATGTAATGCCTGCATGTGAAGCACAAATTTTTACGTTCTTTCCACTGTAAGCAATGCTTTGGCGTATTTGATCATATACACGCCCGGTAGAAAAATTAGCAAAGGTGGTTGTATAAGGAATTTTTCCGCCAATCGTTAATCCGGCAGCAATGCCCATCATGTTTGCTTCTGCAATGCCACATTGAAAATATCGGTCTGGAAATTCTTTTATGAATTGATTTAACTTTAGCGAGCCCGCAAGGTCAGCTGTCAGCGCGACTACATTTGAGTTTTTCCTGGCCACCTCCACGATCCCATCGCCAAATCCGCTTCTTGTGTCTTTATTTCCTGTTGGCTGTATATCTTTTAGCATATTTGAAAATTAGGGACAAATGTAATGGAAACTTAAGTTGGCAATCGCCCTGGCTCTATCGCTATTTTAATTAAGTTCCCTGGGTTGACTTGTGAAGATCTTATCATCCGCTTTCAGGCGCTGTTCCCACTTCCACGCGGTTGACATCATATCATCTAGTGCGTATTGGGGTTGCCATCCCAGTACCTTTTTTGCAAGGTCATTGTTGGCGTAGATGGCAATAACATCGCCGGGTCGCCGCGGGCCTATTTCATAATTTAGGCTCACACCACTTACTTTTTCAAATGAATGGATCGCTTCTAAAACCGTAACACCATTCCCGGTTCCCAGGTTAAACACTTCACAACGCAGATCGGTCTTTTCCTTTTCCAGGTATTTTATGGCAAGAGTATGTGCGTGCGCAATATCAGATACATGAATGAAATCACGCAGACAGCTTCCATCACGGGTTGGATAATCATTTCCGTAGACAAACATTTTTTTTATTTTTCCGATCGCGGTTTGCGTGATGGCGGGTACTAAATTTTCGGGCCGGCCAATGGGTAATTCACCGATTGAAGCGGAAGGATGAGCGCCAACGGGATTGAAATACCTTAATAAAATACATTGTGTGCCTGCTGATTTTGCGAACTCATTTACGATTTGCTCTCCCATTTGCTTTGTGTATCCGTATGGGGATGCGGCAGGCTTGGGGATCGTACTTTCAGTTACAGGAATTTCGTCAGGATTTCCATAAACTGTACATGAAGAGGAAAAAACAAACCAGGGAATTTCAAACTCCTGCACGCACTTTAGAACATTAATGAGAGAAAGAATATTATTTTCAAAATACATCAAAGGTCTTTCGACAGATTCACCGACTGATTTATAAGCAGCAAAATGTATGATCCCTTCAATGTCTTCATTTTCCTG
>DASYSW010000056.1:0-16368 GCA_036002905.1 Chitinophagaceae bacterium | reverse complement strand
ACACTCATTTATTTAGTGGCATGCCGAACTACCAGGTGGCGATGCAGGGAAAATCTGTGCTACCTGATTTTACAAGCATATTGAGTTTATGGTTACCCAAGCCCATGAACTTTTTCTTTCTTGCGTGCATATGTTTTTATATTCTTTGTTTGTCACTTCGGATCAGGCCCTTTATTGGCATATTAGGAAGCATTGCTTTTGCATTTTGCACCTACAACCCGATCATTATTGGTGTGGGACATGAGACAAAAATGCTTGCCATTGCATTTATGCCACTGCTAATGGCCGGCATAATTCTTACTTATGAAAAAAAATATTGGCTGGGCCTGTCTCTTACAACACTTGGTGCACTTCAAGAAATAGCGGCCAATCATCCACAGATCAATTACTATTTTTTGCTGATCGCCACGGCTGTTACCATCGCTTATCTAATTAGCTGGATAAAGAACAAAGAATGGAAACACATCCTGATCGCGGGTTGTATCGTAATCGGGGCCGCAGCAATCGCTGCAGGCAGTACCGCTGTTACTCTATTACCGACCTATGAATATGCCAAAGCGACGATGCGCGGAGGTAATGACCTTTCTGTGCAAGGCGAGACTGTAAAGCAGGTGAAATCATCAGGACTTGATACGTCATACGCATTTCAATACAGCTTTGGACGGGCAGAAACCGCTGTGTTAATGATGCCGAAATCTTTTGGTGAGGGCAGCCATAAAGCGCTGGATGAAAATTCGAAAGTGGTTGAAAAGCTTACCGACAAAGGAGTTCCGGAAACTTCAGCAATACAGGTAGCAGCACAATTGCCAAAATACTGGGGAGGTATCGTAAGCACCGACGGGCCACCATATGTTGGAGTTATCATTTGTTTATTGGCTTTGATAGGCTTCGTTATCGTGAGACATCCCATGCGCTGGGCATTGCTTGCAATGACAATACTGGGGATAATGATGTCATGGGGAAAATATCTGCCCGGTTTCAATACTTTTCTCTTCAACCACTTGCCTATGTACAACAAATTCAGGGCACCTTCCATGGCCATGGTGATCCCCGAATTTACCCTACCACTGATGGCAGTCCTCTCACTTCAATTTGTTTTCTATCGCGATAAAAGTCTTGAATTATTGAAAGCAGATTTCCGGAGAATTTTATATGCCCTCGGTGGCTTGATGGCTTTATTGATCATCATGTATGTGATGATGTCTTACTCGTCGCCGATTGATAGCGAAATTTCTGCCAGCTACTCACAAATGACAAAAAGTGATGAAATAGGCAGAGCAGTGATTGCAGGCATGAAAGCTGACAGGCAATCAATGTTTGGAGGCCAGTTGGTGAGAACGCTCGCATTTGCCGGTTTGGTGCTTGGACTGCTGTACTTGTATTTGAGGAATGTAATTAAACCAGTGGTCGCAGTGATCATTCTCACAGTAATAACTGTCATTGACCTCCTGGCAATCGATAAAGACTATTTGAACGAAGAACACTACTCTTCCCCTGATGAAATAACCGCACAAAGTTTTACACCCAATCCCGTTGAACAAAAAATATTACAGGACAAAGCCCCGCACTACAGGGTCTTTAATTCAACTGTGAACCCTGTCTATGATACCAGGTCTGCTTACTTTTTCAGATCTGTCACCGGTTATCACCCAGCCAGGTTAAGCATCTACCAAAATTTGATTGATAAATACATCTTTACTGCTAACCAGAACGTGCTAAACATGCTGGATGTTAGGTATATTATCTACGGCGATCGGCAAACAAACCAACAGCAGATACAACCTAACGCCTATGCCTTTGGCTCCTGCTGGCTGGTAAAAAATGTAAGGATCGTGCAGGGTTCCGCTGAAGAAATTGAAGCCATTGGAAATGCTAATCTCAGGGATACAGCCATTGTCCAAAAAGCCCTCAGCAATACAGTAGTACAGCCTCAATGGGATTCTGCTGCTTCTATTAAACTTTCAAAGTTTGATAACGATACAATGGATTATTCCTTCAACAGCTCTAAACCGCAATTTGCTGTATTTAGTGAGGTCTATTATCCGTATGGCTGGAATGTATATATTGATGGTAAAAAAGCAGACTATTGCAAAACAGATTATGTGTTGCGGGGTTTATCAATACCGGCCGGCCAGCATGACGTGAAATTTATATTCGAACCGTCTTCATATAAAAAAGGAGTCAGGATCGCCTATATCTCGTCATTCCTTATTCTGATCTTTTTCCTGGGTGGATTGTTTATGGAATGGAGGAGCAGCAGGAAGTCGGCAGTCAGCAGTTAGCAGTCGGGAGCCGGGGAACGTACTTATAAGTTAGCCGTACTTGTTGTATTCATTACTCATTACTCATCACTCATTGAAGAAACTGCTCGTAATAGCTCCCTACCAGTACCTGCCTTATTTTTCAGGCGGGCAAAAATCTATTGCTCAGTTCCTCGATTATCTTGGCAGGGAAACTGATCTCACAGTCATAAGTGTTTCAGGGAATGACCCTTCGCTTATAAAAAGCTATAAACATCTTCCCTGGTTGAAAAAAAGATCATTTTCAAAATATTTTGACCTAAGCCTCATTTCACGACTAACCACGTTAATAAAAAAAGAGAAGTTTGATGCTATCATCTGGGAGCATCCTTACTATACCTGGCTGGCAAGTATGATCAGGAAAAGAACAGCAGTAAAAACAGTATTGCATATCCACAATATCGAATACCAGCGTTTTCAATCAACGGGTAAATGGTGGTGGCCGCTCCTAAGGACCTATGAAAAAAGGTTTTTCGCAATCGCTGATGAAATTCTTTTTGTGTCTCCGGAAGATAAAAAGTTCGCCGTTGAAAAATGGGGAATAAAAGAAGGGAAATGTATTGAAGTAGCATTTGGTGTGGAGATCAGCAAATATCCGGTTGACAAAGACAGTTGCAAGAAAGAGCTAAAGACGATCCACCAGGTAGCCAGCGACGAAAAAATTCTACTGTTCAATGGTTTGCTCGATTACAAACCGAATCTCGATGCCCTATTGGTCATTTTAAAAGAGATCAATCCTGTCCTCCTTCAATACCCGGATTTCAAATACAAAATCATTATTTGTGGCAAACGGCTTCCGGCAGAATTAAGTGAATTAAAGGACTATGCTGATAGGAACATTGTCTATGCGGGATTCGTTAATGACATTGAAACATATTTTAAAGGTGCTGATCTCTTTTTGAATCCTGTACAGAGTGGAGGCGGCATTAAAACGAAAATGGTGGAAGCCATTGCATTTGGTACAACCGTCATAACTACAGAAACCGGGGCTATGGGAATTCACAAAGATATTTGTGGAAGAAAGCTGATCGTTGTTCCAGATAATACGTGGAAAGATTTTGCTGAAGCGATCGTCAAAAACGCAGACAATGTCGAAATAACTCCCGCCTCTTATTATGACTACTATTATTGGGGAAGCATTGTAAAGAAGATCTTATAATTTTTTTCGATCTGCTTCGAATTATTAGTTCATAATAAAAAGAGCCGCTAAACCGGCGGCTCTTAAAAACAAATTCGGGAAATTCATTAATAATACTCAATAACCAATTTGGGATGTTTCGATGCATCTGCATGGGTTGGTGAGCAAAACTGCCTTATTGTATATATAACCTCATTCTGGAGAGTTAACATGAATCCATAATTGCCGTTTGTTCGCATAGCATTAATCATAGACGTCACATCCAGGTCCGTGAGGTCAAGGAATGCCTGGTTGGTGTGTGGTACCAGGATCTGGTCAGCGGTGGTCGTTGCTGGTTGAGTTTGCCAGGTTACCGTATTGCCATCCCAAGCGCTTGTTATCCGGCGGATAAACATTGAGTTATCGGCACCAGAATTAGCATTAACAAGGTCACCATTTGTCGGATCGTGTATCGAATAAAGAGTAAGTTTAGCAGAAGCGACTGTGGCGTTCGATGGAATTCCGCTCAAATCAAATTTAAACGCACCCCTGATGTAACCAGTAATACCGTTAAAGGTCCACGCTGCAGCATCCAAATCCTTGTCATGAGAAGTTGCATTCCCGCTCCCTATTATCGCAATATTTGCTTCGTCGCTCAGGATGTTTGACGGTTGCAGTGTCAGCGTTTGCGTCCCGATTACATTTATAATAACTGTATCTTTTGCCGCCAATCCAAAGCTGTTTGTTACTTCCAGCTGGAACGTATATGTACCCGCAACAAATCCCGTTACCGAAGTTGTTGCTGAACTTGCGTTGTTAATTATTGAAGCGTTTGGTCCTGAAACCTGTGTCCAATTGTAGCCAGTTATGTTCCCTTTTTGTGTGGCTCCGGACCCGGATAATACAAAGAAACTCTCTGGGAGCTGAACGGTTTGATCTGCTCCTGCATTTGCTACCGGTGTAGATTGCGACTCCGCAACCACTATTATCGTAACCTGGTCGGAAGCTGATAGCCCCGCATCGTTTGTGACCTCTAATTGAAATACATATGTGCCGGCCGAAAATCCTGACACCGAAGTTGTCGCCGAGCTGGCGTTATTGATTAAAGGATTGTCAGGACCCGAAACCCTTGTCCATGTATAATTCGTTATACTTCCTTGCGGAGTAGTCCCTGATCCGGATAAAGTAAATGAAGTTGCCGGCAACTGTATATTTTGATCATTCCCCGCATTTGCGACCGGAGGTCCCGGCGGAGTGGGCTCATCTTTTTTGCATCCAACAAATAATGATCCTACAATCAAAAACGCGAGAAAGTGGCTGGAGACACGCATAAAGGTGGCTTTAATTTTCCGTAAAATATAAAAGCAAACCCATTTATGGAATAGTAAAAATTCAATATCTATGGGGCATTTAGTAACCGTGTCACATTTTCCAATAAACGTGCATAATGAAGCTATGATCGTGTCCGTTCTGTCATATTTGGAATAAACAAACGGCTAATTTCCTAAGACCCATTTCAGCAAATTCCTTGTCGTTTCCTTAAGAGTGTAAATTATCGCAAAGACCCAATAATATAGCCCTCGTCCTTTTCGCAGACGCATAATTTCCAACTCATGTTGCCACATTATTCTGCGTAACCCGATCTGCTTTTTTACGTCAGTGCTTGCACTACCAATATGAATAATCGTGGTTCCCGCGTAGAATACAACCCGGTATCCCAAGTTTCTTATTTGTTCACACCAAAGTTGATCCTCGCCATACATAAAGAACCGGTCGTCGAGTTTATGTCCTGGCAACTGGTCGAGGATCTTTTTTTCAAACATCAGGAAAGCTCCGTTGACCCAATCGCATTCGACGTTTTCATCACATTTAAAATATTTTCCTAACATCAGGCGTGAGCGCTTTTTATAAGACATCATCATTGGGATAAATCGAAAAAGATCTAACAGCTCCCATTTTATGCCTCGAAATTTACGCGCCGTATACTGGACACCACCGCCCGGGGAGATCATTCTGCAGCCGGCAACCGCCGCGCCCTTATAGGCTTTCAAATAGTTTAAACACTTAAAGACGCTATCTTCTTTCAAGATCGTGTCACTGTTCAGCAACAAAATATAGTCTCCTTTTGCGACTTGAATTCCCAAATTGTTTCCGTAGGCAAAACCTCCGTTGACCTCACTTTTGACAAGTGTGAGGTGCGGGAATTCTTTTAAAAATTCTTGTGGATCGCATTGTGTAGAAGCATTGTCCACCAGTATGATCTCGTAACTGCCGCCTGATGTTAATTGTATAACTGAATGTATACAATCAGAAGTAAGATCAAAAGTGTTATAATTAATTATAACTATAGAAGCGTCCATGTCTTAATTTAAAACTGGTTTTGACCTTATTCTTTTCCACAAAAGAAATAATGAACGGCTTAAGAAATTGCTATCGATCTGCCTGGCTAATCTTACACTATACCTTGCACTTGGATTGAAATCATTCCCCGGGACAAGTGCATCTGCATATTGCTTGCATTTTCTTAAGAAAGTTGATACGGTTTGGCCTTCCCTCTTCTGCTTTGGTGTTCTTAACAACCGATGAGAAAGTCCTTTGCAGTAAAATTCAATAAATGATAAAGAATATCTTTCGATGACTTTCCTCAACTGTTCATTTTCTCTGAGGCGCCTAAGATATTCGATGAATTGTTCAAATGCATGGTGGAATTTTACGTCCGGAGAACTGGTCGTCATGCTTTGATGAAGCCTGAATGCAAAGCATTCTTCCGGTGAAGTTGCTTTATAGGATTTACTTGTAAGATTGATCCATAATTCAAAGTCAGCAAACAATAAATTGGGATAAACCGGAATTCCACCGCATAGATCGTAGTCTACTGCTCTCATCATAAAGCCGGTACCCATCGTATCAATGATACCGCAGAGAAATGCCGCCAGGAACTCTGGGGACGACTGATCTTCATCCATTGGTTTGCAATGGCGGATCGTTTTACCGGTTGAATCAATATACCTGAAATGAGCCTGGTACAGCGAAGCATTCGGATGTCGGGAAATAAGTTCATTCATCACCATGAGGTAGTTTTTGTCCAGCAGGTCATCATGACCTATCAACGTGATGAATTCGTTTTTCTCTATTGATTTTATTCTTCCCCAATTTTCCTCAATTGACAATGCCCGTTCGGATGGATAAATTTTTATCCTTTCATCGTTCAGTGATCGTATCCACTCCAAAGTTCCATCACTGCTGCTGTTATCTAACACATGAAGATTAAAATCAGGGTACGTCTGTAAAAGAATGCTATTCACACATTCCTTTACATATTCGCCACCATTCCGAACCGGAAGGATAATGCTGTATTTAACCCTGTCAGGCATAGGATCCAATTATTTTCCAAAACGCTTTTTCCATTTCACCGCATTGTCGTGAAGTGATGGAAAATGAGTCAGTAGATAGTATTTGAGCTTGTACGGTTCCATAAAAGGGATCCGAAATATTTCTTTTTCGCAATCCTTTAGTTCTTTTAAATTATCCCAATCTTGCGACTCTTTACTATATCCTTTCAAAAAAGCCACATGCCGTACCAACCAAACCGCCACGAAATGTTCCATTTGCTTTTTTATAACTGCCCAATTCTGCAGATGTGAAAGCCTGGCGGAAACATAATTGATAAAGTTAGGACCCACAGATATGAGTTGTTCGTTCTGTGCCCTTCCAAAATTTTCCCTGTGCAGTGTTTGATGCCCAAGTGCTTTATTAATTGTAACGCATCCTGAATGCCCTCCCATAATACTCATGTAGGCGTAATCGCCCAGGAAAGCAGTTCCGTAATCTGGCACACCGCCCTGCCCAACCATGACGTCGCGCCTTACGATCGCGCAGGACCACAGGTAATTTGGAAATACCTTAAAATTGAAAAAGTTTTCAAGAAATTGTTCAGCATTGAATTCTTGCACTTCATCGATGCTGCGATGTGCGAGACATGAATTTACGCCCACCTTGCAATGATAAAAGTCTGCAAGATCAGGCTCAGTGCAAAACCAATTGCATCCTCCGAGGTACATTCCGTGACCGGGATACTTTTCTTCCAGGTTCAACAATGTCTGAAGCATGTCAGGATACACCGGGTCATCATCAGCAATCATTACAATAAATTCACCCGAAGATCTTTCAAGGCTTTTGTTAAAGCTTTTCTTCATGCCCAAATTCGTCTCGTTGGGAAAATATTTAAATCGCTCGTCAAAACTTTCCACCACAGCTCTGCCACTTTGTTCAGGGTCATTGTCGGACACCACCACTTCAAAATCAGTAAACGTTTGATTCTTTACACTCTCAAGCGTTTTCTGCAAATAATCAAATCGCTTAAAGGTTGTAAAACAAAAACTGACCCTGGGCCTGTCCTGCATATTATTTAATTCTTTTAAGGTATCCTTTAGGAGCTACGCTGATAAGAAGTTTGTTATCGATCGATGTGTCAATTACAAAATTGCGATTGTCTCTCAAAAATTCGTCAACTGCGGTTTTTGGATTGTTTGAAAGACCCCAGGGTCGCTTCTGGGAAAAATATCCTTCAGGCAGATCTTCGACGATTGTATCAAACACCACGATATAGGAATGTAACGAAACAAAGGGAGAGTAAAATTCCAATTCTTTCAACACATGATCATGTGTGTGATTGGAGTCGAGACAAACCAGAATGGATTGTTTACCGGAAGCGTATTTTCTGACTTGTTCAATGATCTGTTCATCTATCGAGGAGCCCTGGATCATTTTTATCCGCTTAAACATCGGATGTTTCTCAATTTCCTTGCGATTGTGTTCGCGAATGTCAATATCAATTCCCAGCACCTCCCCTTTTCCTATTAATTCAAGCAAGGAGGCATAATAGATCAGGGAACCTCCGTGTGCGATGCCCGTTTCAATGACAAGGTCCGGCTTGACCTGCCAGATGATTTCCTGCATGGCGATCATATCCTGTGGATATTGAATAATGGGACGCCCCATCCAGGAAAAATTATAGGAGTATTGTGCCCTGTTTGATTCCGTATTAAAATCTGTTGCTGCTTTTTGCAAAGCTTCGTTCACTTCATTCTTTTCTATGCGTTCGATTCTTTCGTCAAGAAATGCCTGTATTGGATCATTCATTATTTAAAATGCTTTTTAATTTGTTATCGTCGCCCCAAAATCGCATCGGCTCGTAATCAGTATACGGGTAATGGCCGAGATTAAGAGAAATATCTTTATTTATCTTATTCAAGTATCTTTTTACAAACTCCTTTACTGAAACAGGTTCGCCGCTGCAGCAATTGATAATGCCATTTACTTTATCCTGCAAGCTGATCGTTACAATGTACTCGGCCACTTTTTCCACCGGCAAGTAATCTCTTACCTGTTCCCCGCCACTCATATTGAACATTTTATCACCCTTCGCGATCGCTTTGTCGAGCTGCGAAACTAAGGAATTCGGATTTTGCCCCTTTCCATACAAATAAAATAACCGGACCCATTTCAATGAAAAAAGGTACTGCTGCTGCAACGTCTCCAGGAATTTCCTCAATTCATTCTTTGCAATGGCGTAGGGATTAGAGGGTAAAGCAGGCATATCTTCTGCCAGGCGACCTTCCTGCATACCGTATTCTAAACAAGTGCCTGTGACCGTCAAATTTTTGAGTCCGCCTTTTATAAGGTTGCCAAGAAGATCTTTGTGACGAGGGAGATTTTCTTCTACATGAAACGGAGATCTATAATTTGGCAAACCCTCCCATGCAAGATGGATCATCAGGTCCGGTCGGTGAAAGAAATCAAAATAATCTACAGATTGTTCGAAAGATTTGAAATTAAAAGGAACAAAGATGGATCGCGAAAACCAACTCGCCCGGCTTGCCCTTTCTTCATCTCCTGAAGAGGCGATGACTGAAAAACCCCGATCCAACAGGCCTGACACGACATAATTACCGATAAACCCGGTAGCTCCAGTTACCAATACCTTCTTCATTTATATCACCTCCAATTGTGGAATAGCTATTACAAACTTACCTCCCCACTTCCTGATATATGATAGCTGTTCAGTGATCTCCTCTCTCAAATTCCAGGGTAAGATCATGACATAATCAGGCTGGTTCGATTTAAGACTGGATTCATCGACCACGGGAATATGGCTTGCCGGCAGCCACTTATTTTGTTTGTGTGGATTTGCATCGGCAACATACGCGATAAGGTCATTCTTTATCCCGCAATAATTCAACAGTGTGTTTCCTTTGGCGGCTGCACCATAAGCGGCGACTTTTTTACCTGCGTTTTTTTGGGCGATCAAAAAAGAAACAAGATCCAGTTTTACGTTAAAGGCTCGCTCCTGGAAGTTTTGATAGTAGCCAATTGTAGCAACACCCTTATCGATTTCCTTTTTCAGGAGATCGGCAACATTTTGTGAAACAGGTTTTGTATCATCTTCCTTATGCTTTGCGTAAATGCGAAGTGATCCTCCATGAGTAGAGATCTCATCCACATCAAACAGTTCTAAGCCCTGTGATTCAAAAATCTGTTTTATTGTATAACAAGACAAATAGGAGAAATGCTCATGATAGATCGTATCAAATTGGTTATTGTCCACCAATTGCATTAAATGCGGAAACTCCATTGTAATAACACCGTCACCGGCAAGAATTATTTTCATGCCTTTAACGAAATCGACTATATCGGGGACATGTGCCAGTACGTTGTTTCCAAGCAAAAGGTCCGCTTTCACCTCCCAATGATTGGCGAGCCGGTCGGCCAATTCCGTTCCAAAGAATTCGATGATCGTTTTAATGCCTTTGCCCATGGCAACTTCAGCTGTGTTGGCGGTTGGTTCGATCCCCATCACCGGTATATCTCTCTCCTTAAAATATTGCAAGAGGTATCCATCATTGCTGGCGACCTCGATCACTTGCGATGAAGAATTAAATCCAAACCGTTCTATCATCATTTCTGTGTATCTCTTTGCATGCTCAAGCCACGTTGTGGAGTAAGATGAAAAATATACGTACTCGCTATTAAATATGGCATCTGATTTTTTATACTCATCTACCTGGACCAAAAAACAGCTGTGGCATGTGTATACTTTTAAAGGATAAAAAACCTCCGGTTCATTCAATTGTTCTTTTGTAAGAAATGAATTAGATGCCGGAGAATTTATAAGATCAATAAATACGTCTTCAAGTTCAGTTTTGCAAAATCTGCATTGCATAATTAAATTCCTTTAAAATTTTCATCCAGCCTGGGATGTGATTGGTCTCTTTGCGAAATAACGGTCACCGGCAAGGGCCATTTAATATCGATCGCCGGATCATCATACCTGATTCCACCTTCTGAATTTGGCGTATAAAATTCCGAATGGTGATAGATCAATTCGCAGTTCTCTTCCAGGCACTGGAAACCATGAGCAAAGCCTTCGGGGATATAAAGCATTTTCCTGTTTTTTGCAGACAATTCTGCTCCAAACCATTTTAAGAAGGTCGATGAATCTTTTCTAAGATCGACGATCACATCGTAGACAGCACCCGCAATGCATTTTACCATTTTAATTTCGCGAAAAGGCTGAACCTGGTAATGCATGCCTCTCACACTTCCTTTTTTATGCGTAAGAGAATGATTCAATTGTACCCATTCTTTTTCGTGTCCTATCTCCTTAAACTCATTCTTGCAATAGAAACGGGCAAACCATCCTCTGTCGTCCGCCAATACTTTCGGTTCAATTACAAAACTGCCAGCTAAAGATGTAGGGCTGAAGATCATAAGGCAAAAAATTCGTTGATCTGCTGAAATGTGAACTCAGCCTGTTGTTCGACAGGCCTCTTAAACCAGTCAATGGTCCACTTGACGGCTTTGTCCGTATTTAACTTTGGTTCCCATTGCAGTTCCTCTTTGGCAAGATTGATACTGAGTTTGAGCAACCCTGCTTCATGTTGTTTTCCATTATCGGATATATTTTTCCATTTCCCTCCGCCCCAGTACCTGATAGCAGTTTCGACCAGTTCCTGAACTGAAAGATGATCTCCCGCCACAGGTCCAAAATTGTATGCCTTAGAATATTTGAGCGGCTGATCATTTAGGAATGCAGCCAGTAATAAATATCCGTAAATAGGTTCCAGCACATACTGCCACGGGCGAATGGCCGCGGGATTACGTACCTCGATCATCTTTTGTTCCTGCAAAGAACGAACGATGTCGGGTATAATTCGATCGGTACTTCTGTCACCACCGCCAATTACATTTCCCGCCCGCGCACTGGCGATTGCTTTTTGGTGTTGTTGATAAAAGTGGGGATTGAAGAATGAGTTTCGAAAGGAATTCACCACCAACTCGGCGCAAGCCTTGCTGGCGCTGTAAGGATCATAGCCACCCAACACATCATTTTCAGTGTATAAAATATCCTGTTCTTTATTTTGATAAACCTTGTCGGTTGTTATGACGATTACAGTACATTTTCCAGGCAGAGCGTTGACCGCTTCTAAAAGATTGGCCGTGCCTATCACATTCACATCAAAGGTTTCGGCTGGAATTTTATAGGAACGCCTCACAAGTGGTTGAGCAGCCAAATGAAAAATGAAATCAGGCTGAAAAACGTTGATCTCGTTTTGCAAAAGTTCTTTATCGCGAACATCGGCAATGGTGCTCTCGATAAGTTGTAAAGGTTTTAGTAAATTAAATAACCCGTTTTCATATTCCGGCGTCAATGCATACCCTTTAAGCCTGGCGCCCAATTGATACAGGCATGCCGTTAACCAGGAGCCTTTAAATCCTGTGTGACCTGTTATAAAAACTTTTTTGCCCGAATAGTATGAAGAAAGGTCGTGCATTACCAGTTTTTCCATTTTGCGTGGCCCGATTGCCAGAGAGCTTCTAATTCCAATTTGTCACGTAATGCATCCATGCATTTCCAGAAACCTTTATGCTGATAAGCAACAAGCTGGTTGTCATCTGTCAATCTTTCAAGCGGTTCGTCTTCCCACATCATTTGACTCATATCGCCTTCGAGATAGTTAAAGACTTCCGGTTTTAAAACAAAAAAACCCCCATTGATCCATTTGCTTTCATCTTTGGCTTTTTCCCTGAACGATACAACATCGCCATTTTCTGCTACATCCATTCCCCCAAAACGCGCATCCAATTGGACAGCTGTAACAGTTGCTACCCTGTTATGCTCGCGATGAAAAGCAACCAATTTGCTAAGATCTACATCACTTACCCCATCTCCATACGTGAGCATAAAATCCTCGCCTCCCAAATATTTTCTCACTTGCTTCAACCTCCCGGCCGTTTTTGTATTCAGGCCTGTATCGACGAGGGTAACCTTAAACGACTCTATATTACCCCCATGAACTTCCACATTATTAGTACCCAATTCAATAGTGATATCAGAATTATGAAGAAAATAATGCATGAAATACTCTTTAATGATATATCCTTTATACCCAAGGCATATGATAAATTCATTAAACCCATGCTGGCTATACATTTTCATGATATGCCACAAAATCGGCTTCCCCCCAATTTCAACCATTGGTTTTGGCCGCGCATCTGTTTCTTCAGAAATCCTCGTCCCTAATCCCCCGGCAAAGATGACTACTTTCATAAAACGTCCTTCTATTGAATGGCGCAAATCTATTGCAAAAAAGGATATAAGCTAACGTATTGAAGAAAGAGGTCCATTCCCTTCTTTTTTCTCTCGTCCAGCTTATAACTAAGGTGAAGAGAGTAATATTTTTTCAGATCAAATAGGTCGAAATGCTGTGCTTCGACAATCTCCTCAATATGGTCCAGGCCCACTGAGTTTGCTTCATTAAACTTCTGGATAAATGAAGGAGGCAAAAGTTTATTGCTGATCCACGCAGCAAAGACAAATGGCAAGCCGGTGATCGAACGCCATTCTGAAGCCAGGTCATAAATAAAAGTCGAGATCTTTCGCTGTTCAAATGCCCTGTCCCCAATTACAAGCCCGGCAGTTGTTCCCTTGATCTGAGCCCGGTAACTGTCGTCGTCTGCTTGCACTGTCTCCGGATAGATGCCCCAGTATTCGTGCATTAGCCACTTTAATAGTGCAACTGAAGAACGGCTCTGGTAATCCAAATAAACTCTTTGGATCTCATTCAGGGGTACCTCGCTGAACAAGCAAACAGAAGCGACTTCTGTTTCCGTCGCAATGCAATAATCACTGGCGATGAAATATGTTTTTAGCTTCGGGATAGCTGCTACGGGTATTAAGCCGAGGTCAATTTCATCATTAACGAGCATATCGGCTAAGCGGGCCGGGTGTTCTTCGATCAATTCAATGTCATCAGCGATCGGAGGATATTTCAACCCATATAACAGTGGCCTTGTATTGAGGTAACTGACGATCCCGACTTTTATCTTCTTACTCAATTAAGTTATTTTTGCGGCAGCAAAGGTAAAGGACCGGCACCCTTCTTTAAAATCAAAACATGGAACTAACACCTCTGACAGCTATTTCTCCAGTCGATGGACGTTATCGCAAACACGTCCAGCACCTTGATGAATATTTTTCCGAATATGCGCTTATAAAGTACAGGGTACTCGTTGAGATTGAATACTTCTTTTTTTTAGAAGATAGAAAATTCTTTAAACTGTCTCACAAAGCAACCAAACACCTGAAAAAACTGCAAGAGGATTTTGGACTTGAAGACGCGCAGGAAATAAAACAAATCGAATACACTACCAACCACGACGTAAAGGCCGTTGAATACTTCTTGAAGAACGAGCTGGAAAAAACCGGCGGCGCCCAGGTAAAAGAATGGATACATTTTGGCCTTACTTCCCAGGATATTAACAATACGGCTATCCCATTGTTATGGAAGCACGCCATTGAATATGAGTATCTGCCGTCACTTCTTAACCTGAATGCACAGCTGAAACTGCTTGCGAAGGAATGGAAAGACATTCCCATGCTCGCTCATACACATGGACAACCTGCAAGCCCGACCAAAATGGGAAAAGAGATCATGGTGTTTGCTGAAAGGATAGAGAACCAGATCGAGCAACTGATCAACATTCCTTTTACTGCAAAATTTGGAGGAGCAACAGGCAATTTCAATGCACATCACGCCGCTTTTCCAAAGTTGGACTGGATAAAACTGGCCAATGAATTTGTCGAGAAGATCCTGGGCTTAACAAGAGTTCAATACACTACCCAGATAGAACATTATGATAACCTGGCTGCACAGTTTGATTGCATGAAGCGGGTCAACAATATACTTATCGATCTGTGCCGCGACGTTTGGACGTACATCTCGATGGAATATTTCAAGCAAAAATTAAGGAAGAACGAAATCGGTTCGTCTGCAATGCCGCACAAAATAAATCCGATTGATTTTGAAAATGCTGAAGGAAATATGGGAATCGCGAATGCGGTGTTTGAACACCTGTCTTCCAAACTACCCATATCGCGATTGCAAAGGGATCTCACAGATTCTACGGTACTTCGTAATATAGGAGTTCCATTTGCACATACACTGGTGGCATTTAAATCCATTGAGAAGGGTTTAAATAGTCTTATCATCAATGATTCGAAGATCTACGCGGATCTTGAAAATAATTGGGCCGTAGTATCGGAAGCTATACAAACTGTCTTGCGAAAGGAAAATTATCCAAATCCTTATGAGGTATTGAAAGAGTTAACAAGAGGGAATAACCAGGTGAACAAGAAATCAATTCATCAATTCATTGACGGCCTTAAGATTGATGATGAACTAAAAAAGGAATTAAAAAAAATCTCTCCTCATAATTACACAGGTGTGGTGAATTTTAAGTAATTTCAGTCGCCACCACCAGACCACGCTCTAATGAAACGAACCTTAGTCCTGTTTCTGCTTTTTTCCCAATCATCATTTGCCCAGGTTAATCTTAGTCACGGCTTAATTGCTTACTACCCATTTAATGGGAATGCAAATGATGCAAGCGGAAATGGTCTGAATGGTATACCACGCAACGGCGTTCAATTAACCGCAGACAGGTTCGGAAACCGCAATAGTGCATATTATTTTGATGGCATCGATGATTACATTGAAGTGTTGGATGATCCGAAATTGCGCTTCAGAGATAGCTTCTCAATCTGTATGCTTTTTAATCGCGACCCGACAGGAAACTCTACGGCTGAACTCATCGAAAAACGTTTGTGGTCCGACGGGTCTGCTTCATCATTCGATTTCGGACTGGTAAATGGCCAGGTGCGTACGGCAGTAAAGGTTGGCGATAATTGCCCCGATCCATTAAATGGATGGATTTATCCGACCGTAAGCAATACTGTTAATACCAATGAATGGTATTGTGTCGTTACAACATTCAAGCAAGGGCAGGTAAATTTTTATTTGGATGGATCCTTGATAGGAACAGGAACTACTGTACCTCAGATCGATAGCTGCGTTGGCAGCAACATGCGAATAGGTATTCACCTCAGTTTTGACTTGTTGCCATTCAAAGGAACGATTGACGAGGTCAGAATTTATAATCGAGCTATTAACCAGCAAGAGATAAGTGCACTATGCACTACCTCATCGTGTGAGCAGTGGCTCGCTACTCCTTCACAGCCTTCTTATGTCGATATCGGTGATCTTGATGTGCCGGGCAATAAAATTACAGTGGAAGCTCTCTTAAACAGCACGCTTGACAATAACGGTTTTGGAGACATTGTTTCAAAACATTCAGGCGCAGCAGATGTGAACTATCTTTTAAGACCCTATAGCGGTGAGATCACGACGACAAATGGCTATT
This sequence comes from Chitinophagaceae bacterium, assembly GCA_036002905.1. Taxonomy (GTDB): domain Bacteria; phylum Bacteroidota; class Bacteroidia; order Chitinophagales; family Chitinophagaceae; genus VBAU01. Next base: position 189 of record DASYSW010000056.1, on the reverse strand, counting down.
ATAAAGCGCTGACCAATTGCCGCCTACTTCCCAATAAAACTTACCACGTTGCTATGGTCTATGACGGAGCATCGCTCAAGTTTTACAGAAATGGTTTTTTGTTGGCCCAAACACCGGCCAGCGGGAATTTGGTACTGAATGACTGGCATACATGGATCGGCTTTTACCAACCACAAGCCCTGAATGAAA
>DASYSW010000055.1:0-3609 GCA_036002905.1 Chitinophagaceae bacterium | reverse complement strand
TCATTCAATAACGATTATTATCAAATCAGGTCAAAACTGAGCGGGGTTCCTGCAGAAATATCCTTTCTGACAGGGCGTCCAATAACCAAATCATAATATCGCGGCGAAAGTCCCAAATCAGGCCTGATTATTTTTACATGCTCCTTCATAAGTATCTCCCCTGCTTTAATGTCTTTAGCTATATAGATAGAACGTTTGAACAACTTACTTTTTGTTTCGGTCTTTTGAACTCCATACTGAATGTCACCTAAGGCCAAAAAAGCTCTTTCTGATTCAACAACTAACGATTTCAATTCTGATGGTTCGAGAGAAAAAGCACTGTCGACGCCACCATCTGCGCGACTGAGTGTAAAATGTTTTTCAATTACTCTTGCTCCCAAAGCCACTGCTGCTACAGCCGCCCCGATACCCATTGTATGGTCACTCAGTCCCACCATGCAGTTGAATAATTTTTGCAGATGAGGAATCGTAACAAGATTTGTGTTTTCAGGGGAAGCAGGGTAAGTACTCGTGCATTTCAATAGAACCAGGTCATTACATCCGTGCTGCCTGAGAAGGCTTACCGATTCATCTATGTCTGCCACCCGGCTCACACCTGTAGACATGATTAAAGGTTTCCCCGTGGAGGCAACCTTCTTCAATAAAGGCCAGTCGGTGTTTTCAAAAGAAGCTATTTTGTAAAAAGGGACATCAAGACTTTCTAAAAAATCCACTGCTGTTTCATCGAAAGGAGAACTAAATGCCAGCATCCCTCTTTTCTTTGCCCGCCCAAATATCTCTTTGTGCCATTCCCAGGGGGTATAAGCCTCTGTATAAAGCTCATATAACTCTCTGCCATTCCACAAAGAATTCTGATCGTTGATCTGGTAGGCCCCTTTTATCGTCATGGTATCTGCTGTGTACGTTTGCAATTTTATTGCATCGGCTCCTGCATCTGCTGCTGCATCAACAATCGCCAAGGCTCTTTCCAGCGAATGGTTGTGATTGCCGGACATTTCGGCGATGATAAATGGTTTATAAGAAAAACCGATCGTCCTTCCTTCCAGGTGAATGTCTTTAATCATTATTTTGAGGTTAGTTTATTGAACGTACGATGCAAAATGCCTCCGCATAATTTACACCAATCGTAATACCCCACCGTTTGGCAATAATCTCTAAACTTTCAGGTGATCTTGGGTGAGGATATTTTCTTTTTTCAAATTCATAGCTTTCCATTCCCTTGACCTTTGCGTCAATATTTGCCTTCGATATTTCAATAAAAAAGTTAGGAATAAATGTTTTAGGATCCGTTGAGGCTCGCCATTCTGTACCGGATGGTGTTTCAAAAGTGATGATGTGTTTTACCATTTCTTCTGTGAGAGGCCGGCAAGCCGTAATCACGGCCTCAAATGTCCTTTGATGATCAATATTCAAATCACCGCCATGATGTGTAAAGATTATCTCCGGGGTAAAATTTCTTTTTTCTTTTTCTATCACCTTGATTATATCAAGCAGATCTGTACCGTCAAAACGATTATCCGGGAAATCATGGACGCTGACCGTGTGGTATCCAATGGCCTTTTGCGCAGCAGCGATATTGTTCTTATGGACTTCTAATTCCTTTTGCCATGATTCTTTGTCTCTTTTGTCAGACCTGGACGTTATTCCTTCTCCCAGGATAACAACATGAGTAATAATGCCGAGATCATTTATCAACCGATTCATAGCAGCACCAAGGCCCAGGAGCTCATCATCGGGATGTGCTACTACGATCATTACCTTCTTATTTCTTAAGGATTCTAACACTGGCTGTTAAAGTTTTATCATTTGTTAGTGAGGCATTATAAAATTCAAAGCGAAAATTCTCGGTTTGAAAAAACGCATTCGGATATCCTTCGGCGTCAAGCATTCTTATGTAATCATACAATGCATCGATGTCGGAAACATCTTCAAGTGAGCTCTGTTCGGGTTTTCTCCGCTTAAATAAAACAACCTCACCCTGTTGTTCTTCGGGCTTCGGATCCTTTGTAATGATCTCGGCGATCATTTCCCCGATGATATCGCTACACCGCAAAAATATTTCCTGGGCCGAACCATCAAGGTTCAAATCTTTCTTTAAATAAATAGGCCCGGTGTCGATACCATCTTCCACTCTCAGTGCAGAGACCTTTGTTTTTTTATGTCCACGTACGATCAAATTTTGCAAAGGACTTCCTCCTCTTCCATAAGGCAGGTCGGTCATGTGAAACACGATACACTCATATTTCATATAAACCTCTACAGGTATGATGTATGACCAATGAGGAAAAAAAATCTTGACAGGTCCGATCTCATTTAAATAATCGATAGTTAAAGATTCCTTTGTGTTTATTAAGTACCACCTAAATCCGGGAAACTGGAGCCTGAGCTTTTCAAAAAGTGGGTAATGCCATTTTTTCTCCGATGCAACAACAAAAACCATACGTTAATTTAATGAATATTGAAACTGATAAAAATTCCTTCCCTCCTTTATGACCATCTGGCACTCTTTAAAATTCATTTTGCGAAATATTTTTGCAGAAGACAGGTTATGATCAATTACAAAGGCACGGATTTTCCTGGAAATGGGAAACAATTCACTTACTTCTTTGATTGCCTGTTGAACGATACAGCTTCCGAAACCTACACCGCGATGCGACGGGGCTACTGAGTAAGTAAGGTCAATAAACTCATGACCGCCATCAAATCTAATCTGACCTACCGGCAGGCCATTAAATTTCGCAATAAACATAATGGTATCAGGACTTTTTTGCTTGTCGAGAAACCATTTTGTGTGTTCTTCCCATAGTATCGGTTTTGTATTTATCGCGTTGTTCCTGGTTTCAGTATCATTTGCCCATTCAAATAAAAGCTTGCTATCCTCATTTGTAACGGGATTCAACGACAAACATGAACCAGAGAATAATTGAATAAATTCTTTTAAGAGACGGCTGGGTGAATTCCCATCAAAATAATACGACAGCTTTTGGGAGTCAATAGGGGGGGTCCGGTCAAGAGTATTTGTAATAATGCGAGCTGCTTCCCTGGTATTTCTAAAATCTCCTGCACCAATCAATAGTCCCTCCTGCAAATAGCCGTTATAAATATCAAGTTGGTTTTCGGCATAGTATCCTGATATTGCGGGAATCCCCGACGAAAGTATCTCTAATAATATTGAACTGCCCGGGGCAATCGCAATATCGGAAGAACGAATTAATTCAGATAGTTCCGCTGCTCCCAAACCAGAATAGATACTTACTACGCTATTGGTTAATTCCGCAAACTTTTCCAATTCTTCCAGGTGCTGATAGGCTACTCCGACGACAACATTAAACCTCAAGTTATTGGAAGGAACGACCAGCTCTCGAAGTAAGGAAAGAGTTATGTTTTGAAAATCAGAACCGCCAAAACAAATAAAAATTATACCGGGCGTTTTATCATAATGATATTTATTCTGGTTTACTAAAAACGGCCTTCGAACGATGCAATACCGGGGACCAAAGAGAAATTTAGTATAAGGCTCAGCGGAATAATCCCGGGCAGTGATCCCTAAGGCCTGGTTAATAACCAGGTCAGAAAAAAAATGTTTGTCATGAACATCGTCGATAGAAA
>DASYSW010000054.1:0-6859 GCA_036002905.1 Chitinophagaceae bacterium | reverse complement strand
ACCCATACTCTTTACGGATCTGCTTTTCGTCCTTGTTTTCTGTTTCGCTTTTCTTCTCTGCTGAAACAGAAAGGATGTTCTTTTCCAGGTTTATATTAAAGTCATTCTTTTCAAAACCCGGGGCCACTACCTCAAGTTGATAAGCGTCTTTTGTTTCTTTGACGTTTACAGGGATAAAACCTTGCGCTTTTGTTCCAAAATCATCTTTAAAAAATGCGGGAAGCTCATTAAAGAAGTTATCCAGCAGGTTAAATCCGTTAGCGGGTCTGTTATTAAATTTTACAACTGTCATAGCTGTTTTGTTTTATCAGTTAAATAATTTTTTCAGTTTCATCTCTATTTTTTTCAAATCATATACCAGCCATCTTTTGCCCCTTCTTTCCTGCCGTATAGTTAGAAATGACCCGCTCGCTACGTCATTATTTCCGAATTGGGAAGCAAACACTGCCAGTATTGCAAGCTTTGCATGTTTCGAAAAGTTTTTGTCTACTTTTGTACATTCATAATTTCATACTTAAACAATTCATATGTATCCAGAAGAAATAGTTGTACCCATGAAAGAAGAGCTCACCGAAAATGGTTTTACTGAGCTGTTAACTGCAAGCCAAGTAGATGCCCAGCTAAACAAAAAGGGGACGACATTGGTTATGATCAATTCGGTTTGCGGTTGCTCAGCGGGTGCAGCCCGGCCGGGCTTGCTCATGGCTGTTGCCAATACAGAAAAAAGGCCCGATTATCTTACTACTAGTTTTGCAGGCTTTGATGAAGACGCTGTGAGAAAGATACGCGAGCATCTACTCCCTTACCCGCCATCCTCACCATCTATAGCATTGTTTAAAGATGGAGAGCTGGTTCATTTTATTGAAAGGAACCAGATCGAGGGCAGACCGGCACAGGTAATTGCGAGAAATCTGATGGGCGCTTTCCAGGAGTATTGTAATTAACTACATTAACATTTCTAATGGGCCTCCTGTCAGTAAGAGGCTTAATGTAAGAATCCTAGATTTATTTCATAACATTGCCCACTTAAATCTGAACGTCCCCAGATGTATCCCAATCTTTATTACGCATTTAAGGATCTATTTAATATTGACTGGAAGCCTCTCCGTTTTATCAACTCGTTTGGTTTCTTTGTCGCGCTGGCTTTTATTCTTGCAGCGGTTACCCTGGCAGCTGAACTTCGGAGAAAAGGGAAGCAGGGCTTGCTACAGCCGACAGAGATAAATGTTATGGTCGGAAAGCCAGCCAGTGCCACGGAGCTGTTGCTAAATTTTTTGCTGGGGTTTGTCCTGGGTTACAAAATCCTTGCACTGTTTATAATGGATGGTTCAGTCACGAACGATCCGCAAGCATTTATTTTTTCGGGATTGGGTAACTGGCCGGCGGGAATTATTCTTGGCCTTTTGTTCGCCGGGATTAAGTGGAGGGAGAAAAATAAGCAAAAGCTTCCCAAACCAGAGCTGAGAAAGATCCGCTTCTGGCCGCACGACAGGGTAGGCGAAATAACCATCATAGCCCTTATTTTTGGTTTGGTCGGCGCCAAGCTTTTTGACATCTTTGAAAACTGGAGTGATTTTTTAAAGGAACCTTCCTCCTATATTTTTTCACCGGCAGGGTTGACCTTTTATGGCGGACTGATATGTGCCGCGCTGGCGATCTGGTTTTATGCAAGGAAGCATAAAATAGGCTTCTGGCACCTCAATGATGCCGCCGCTCCCTGTTTGATGCTTGCCTATGCAGTTGGAAGGATTGGATGCCAGGTTGCCGGCGATGGAGATTGGGGAGTTTATAATAGCGCCTATACAGTGAATACAGGAGGACAGATAGTTGCGACGGACATGGGGCGCTTTAATCAAACCTTGCTGGAACATGGAAATTTCTTTTTATCGCAATTTGGAACCTACGATGCCGTGCCTCATATAACATTTGCCAAACCTTCGTTCCTCCAATTCTTGCCCAATTGGGTATTTGCCTATAACTACCCTCATAATGTCAATGACGCGGGGATTGCCATTAATGAGTGCGTCGGAAAGTATTGCAATCAACTCCCAATCCCGGTATTCCCGACCCCGTTTTACGAAACAATCGTTTGTCTTGTTCTTTTCTCAATCCTCTGGCTCCTTAGAAAAAGACTAGCCGTACCAGGGACTCTTTTTGCAGTTTATTTAACCGTAAACGGTCTTGAAAGGTTTTTTATAGAGAAGATCAGGGTCAATAACCGCATGAATTTTTTGGGTTTCCATCCCACCCAGGCTGAAATTATCTCAACGCTCCTCTTTATAACCGGGGTGGGGCTCTTCGTTATCCTCAGGCGCAGATCGCAGCGAAAGATCGCGTAGTTTTCAACACGGAACGCTACAGTTATTACTTGCGACTAGTCCGATTGCGATTGACAAGATGCCCGTCGTACGCGCATTCTGGCCGGAATGTAGATGTTTGCATAGATTTTGTTCCTACAAATTATCCCCAATCATTATGAGATTTGGAGTTTGCAGTTTACCTTTGCAGATAGTCACGGACGGTAAATATTCTCTTATTAACTATCCATTTGCAACTTTCTGCAAAAGACGACTGTCATTTATTCGTTCTTAAACATTTAGATTCATAACTATGAGGCAGCTAAAAATTGCCACCCAGATCACAAACAGGGACTCTCAGGCCGTAGAAAAGTACTTGCAGGAAATTTCAAAGATCTCTATGATCACCCCTGAAGAAGAAACCACCCTCGCCCAGAGAATTAAAATGGGTGACCAGCGGGCATTGGACAAACTTGTACAGGCTAATTTACGTTTTGTGGTATCTGTTGCTAAGCAGTACCAGCATCAGGGTCTTTCACTTAGCGATCTTATCAACGAGGGTAACCTCGGTTTGATCAAAGCAGCCCAGCGTTTCGATGAAACAAAGGGTTTTAAATTCATTTCATACGCCGTATGGTGGATCCGCCAGTCTATCTTACAAGCGTTGGCAGAGCAGGGCAGATTAGTCCGCCTGCCTCAAAACAAAATTGGCACCTATAACAAGGCTAATAAAGCCTACATGGCTTTCGAACAGGAACACGAACGCGAGCCATCGACAGAAGAGTTGGCAGAACTACTCGAGATGAGCGAAACAGAGATCAACAACATCTTCCAAAGCAACACACGGCACACTTCATTGGATGCCCCGGTTCATGAGGCGGAAGATGTAGCTATGGGTGATTTGCTTGAAGGTAGTGATGATACTGATGATGACGTGATGAAGGATTCATTAAGGAATGAAATTCGTCGTGTGTTAAAATCGCTCTCACCAAGAGAGGCTGAAATTGTCAATGCATATTTTGGTCTTGATGGTGAAAATGGAGTAACCATTGAACAGATCGGGCAGAAATATGATCTTACGAAAGAGCGTATTCGCCAGATCAAAGAGAGAGCCATTAAGCGTTTGCAAAAAGCTCGTTACAGTAACGCTCTAAAAGCGTACCTGGGATAATGACTTAACCCCGGCATTTATACTGTCGGGAAATAAGAATAGCAAATTGTGGGTTATAAAACAGCTCTGATTCGCCTAAGACGAATTGGAGCTGTTTCTTTTTGGGATCTGGAACATGTTGAAGCTTTACGTCTTATCAATAAGACCACTGAGACAATGAGGCGCGGAGTTTTTTGTGTTCTGTTATTCTGTGCCAATGTATTTCTTATTTCGCCAGCACGTCAACAAAACTTTACCTCGGTTGTTTTATTCTCTGCGCCTTACGCGAATTGTTAGGTTTTACACACGCTATTAAGACGGTCGAGTCGCGTGAATTATCAATTGATATTTTCAAGTTACTTTTGACAAATTTATTCTACAGAGCGAAGAGACTAATGATATGGAAACAAAAGCTAGTGAAAAGGTACATTGCTTAATCATCGGATCGGGACCTGCCGGATATACCGCCGCTATTTATGCTGCAAGAGCCAATTTAAAGCCTGTCTTATACCAGGGCATTCAACCTGGTGGCCAGTTAACGATTACGACAGAAGTCGAAAACTATCCTGGTTATCCAGAAGGCATACAGGGACCCGAAATGATGGTTGATTTTGAGAAGCAAGCAGCAAGGATGGGAACAGACATTCGATTCGGGCTGGCAACAAAGGTTGATCTTTCAAAACTGCCCTATAAAGTTTGGATTGACGAAGAAAAAGTAATTGAAGCTGAGTCAATCATTATTGCCACCGGTGCTTCCGCCAAATGGCTCGGGCTGGAAAGTGAGCAGCGTCTGAATGGATATGGCGTAAGCGCATGCGCTGTTTGCGATGGATTTTTCTTTCGGGGAAAGGAGGTCGCAGTAGTAGGTGCCGGTGATACAGCGGCTGAAGAAGCTTTGTACCTGGCTAAATTGGCCAGCCATGTACACATGTTTATCCGGAAACACGAAATGCGGGCAAGTAAGGTAATGCAGGAAAGAGTTTTTAAGGCTCCAAACATTAAGGTCTATTGGAACACTGAAGCAGAAGAAGTGGTTGGAGAAAAACATGTATCGTCGGTGCGCGTTTTTAATAACCAAACAGGCGAAAAGCAAACGATTCCTGTCAGCGGTTTTTTTGTTGCGATAGGTCATCAGCCCAATTCAGACATTTTTAAAGGCTGGCTTGACATGGACGAGGCTGGATATATAAAAACGACCCCGGGGACTTCAAAAACGAATATTGAAGGAGTGTTTGCATGCGGTGATGTTCAGGATAAAGTGTACAGGCAGGCCGTAACTGCGGCGGGCACGGGGTGTATGGCGGCCCTCGATGCCGAAAGGTATTTAGGTGCAAAGGGGTTTCATTAATTCAATGGAATGGTTACAATCAAACTCAAACAACTTCGCTTTTTTGCTCATCATGGATTGTATGAAGAGGAAAGAAAAGTTTCCAACGAATTTATAGTTGATCTTGAAGTGGGATTTGAATCATCAGTCCAGGTCATTACGAAGATGAATGAGACGATCAATTATATTAAGCTGTATGAATTGGTTAAGAAATATATGCTTCAAACGAGTGATCTAATCGAATCCCTCGCCATGAAAATTACTGACGACATTCATCACCTGTATCCGCAAGTAAAGAAAATCTCCATTGCGATCACCAAAAAGTATCCTCCTGTTATCAATTTCAGCGGAAATATCGCTGTTAGCTATGAGAGAGAGTTTTAACGTCGAAAGTGAAAAGTGAAACCTGAGACGTCAATCGTGAGTCGTCAGTAGTACTTCACAGAGTCGTCGATTTCTTTTTCACGTCTCACGTCTGACGTTTCACGGCGAACGAAAGTCAAATACGACCTGTACGATGCCAGCCTGTCAGCATCTAACGTCTGGTAGACCTTTTGACGAGGTCTACATATGAATAACGCAATTTCATTTATTGACCACAATACTGATACTGGGTTGCTAGATGCATATTCAAAAACAATCACTGGTGTTGTAGGTGAGATAGCCCAGTCAGTGGTTCATATACAGGTTCAGAAGAAAGTAGTGGAAAGAAGAACGGCGATGGAAAGAGTACAACAAGGGTCAGGTTCTGGTTTTGTCATTTCTTCAGATGGGTACATTGTAACCAACAATCACGTTATCGAAAACGCAATTGATATTAAGGTAAACTTTAGTGACGGCAGGATCGAGAAGGCTGACTTAAAGGGAACAGACCCGTCAACGGATATTGCCGTGATTAAGATATATGGCTCCGGGCAAAAAGTCTTGTCATTTGCTAATTCCGATTCTTTGAAAGTAGGACAAATTGCCATTGCTATTGGCAATCCCCTTGGCTTGCAACATAGTGTTACCGCGGGAGTGGTCAGTGCACTGGGTCGTACGCTTCGTGCAACGAACGGGCGGCTGATCGATGATGTCATTCAAACTGATGCTGCATTAAATCCCGGCAATTCGGGTGGTCCACTGGTAAATTCATCTGGCCAGGTAATTGGAATAAATACGGCCGTGATTCCGTCTGCGCAGGGATTGTGTTTTGCAGTTTCATCTAATCTCACTGCTTACGTAGCAGGAAAATTGATTATTGGAGGAAGAGTCAAAAGGGCTCAGTTGGGGATTGCCGGCCAATTGGTAAACCTTACAGAACGCATGATCGCGGCTAACAGACTGGCTATTAAAACCGGGGTGTATGTCTTTGAAATCGTTCCTGATTCACCGGCCCGAAATCATGAAATTAAAATTGGTGATATCATTGTTGAATTCAACAACAAGCCGGTGGGCAGTGTCGATGATCTGCACAAATTGTTGAATGAGTCGATCATTGGAATAAATACGGAAATTGGAGTACTACGCGGAGGAAGAAAAACCATCATTCAAGCTATTCCTGCGGAAATGAAATGATAACGATGACAGGAGTGGTATAAAATTTAGATTTCCAATCCGAGTTCCGCTTAATCTGTGGAATCAGTGAGATGCTATTGTGCAGAGACGAGTGGCTCACAGATTAGCACAGATTTTCACTGATGTTCTCCAGGATCTTTTACAGCTTTCACGATCTGATACTTCCACAATCCTCTTTTAAGAGTTTGGTATTGGAGGTAAGCACTCTGCACGCTATTTTTCCCCAATTCAGTTGCATGAGAGTTGAAAAACTGGTAAAACTTCGCACCAATGATCCCTAAAAAATAGGAACGATAAAGTTTTTTTGCAGAAGGCATAATAGCATCTGTCGCGTTCTGCCAAACTATGTCATGAAAACAATTTTGGTTCAGTTTATTGTCAAAGTCTTCTTTGGTTGAAAAATCATTGATCGCCCAGCATGCCGCCCATTTTTTTACCTGGTCGCTTTCGTGGGGATTGAGATCTTTCATTTTGAAGAAGTCAGCGATGATCAATCTTCCGCCAGGTCTTAACACCCGGTATGCCTCT
>DASYSW010000053.1:0-5871 GCA_036002905.1 Chitinophagaceae bacterium | reverse complement strand
TGCTGGCCACCGCATCTCCAAGCTTGCCGGTTTTGTCTTTCAGGTTGCCATCGAATTCAAACAAGCCTTCCAGGTTCTTATTTAAAGAAACGGCCGGACCCGCTATTTTTTGACTTGAAGGATTTATGGTTGCCGCATTTTCAATGGATCCATTTGGTCCTTCGGTTCCGAATTTTTCCTTGCTGCAGGAAAGAAATGCAAGCAGCGTAATAGCTGTTGCAAGAATGATAATTTGTTTCTTCATTTTCAATATTTTTAATTAGAGCGCAAAAATGATATTCCCGTGACGCGAAAGGAAATCTAAAAGTGCGAGTGGTGCAGAATTAGCTGCGGAGGCGTCGTTGAATGATCATGGAGTGAAAAAAATCTTAATAGAATCGAAACAAATTGCCCCTGCACGCGTAAATGATTCGGATCAGCCTGAGCGAATCACTCCATATTTGTAGTCCGAACAGGAGAGAGGTCGAACTTTTTGATCGAGGATTTAGCTTCATACCACAGCTCTGGGCGGCTCAACTGGCCATCTAAAAGCGTTTAGTATAGATCCCAAATGGAGTCCATTAGTTTACACAAGAATAGCGTGCCTTCAGAAATGATTTCACCTGTTTTTGTTAACTTGTCTGCATGAGTAAAGTCCGTCAACTCGCCGCCATTATGTTTGCCGATATAGTGGGATACACGGCTATGATGCAAGAAGATGAAGAATTAGCGTTTGAGTTAAGGACAAAATTAAAGAACAAACTTGAATACGAGGTGGGCAAGCATGGTGGTCGGATCCTTGAGTTCAAGGGTGATGGCGCCTTGTGCAGTTTCAATAGCGCGATAGAAGGTGTGCGGGCGGCGGTTGGATTGCAATTGGCCATGCAGACTGCACCACTTGTTCCCTTACGCATCGGCATGCACACCGGCGATGTGGTGTTGGAAAAGGATGCTATCTATGGGGACGGAGTAAATATCGCATCCCGAATGGAATCCTTTGCGGTGCCCGGCAGTATTTTTATTTCGGGCAAAGTATATGATGATATAAAAAATCAAAAAGACATTCACGCGGTTTCTCTCGGAAAATACACATTGAAAAATGTGAAGGAAGAAGTTGACATCTATGCAATCAGTAATCCCGGTATACAGATACCCGAACTGCACAGCCTTGCTGGTAAGGGTAAAAAGATTTTACAAAAGGGTATAATGGTACTGCCTTTTGTGAATATGAGTACCGATCCGGAACAGGAATATTTCAGTGATGGACTAACTGAAGAACTCATTCTGAATTTATCGCGCATTAATGATATCCGGGTCATATCGCGAACCACATCGATGCAATACAAAGGAACCACAAAGGATGTAAAGACAATTGGCAATGAGACCGGCGTGACTTACGTGGTGGAAGGAAGCGTTAGAAAACATAAGGATGATCTTCGCATCACTGCGCAATTTATTGATGCCAATAATGACACGCATTTATGGGCGGAAACTTACCGCGGATCGATGGAAGATGTTTTTGACATCCAGGAAAAAGTATCTGGAAAAATTGTCGATGCTTTAAGAATGCAGCTGAGTCACAAGGAAAAACAGACTCTGCAAAAGCGCTTTACCGAAGACGGGGAAGCCTACCAACTTTATCTGCAAGGTCGCTTCTTCTGGAATAAGAGAGATGAGAAAGGATTGAACACGGCGATCCGCTATTTTGAGGAGGCGTTGGAAAAGGACCCTAACTATGCCCTGGCCTGGGCTGGGTTGGCTGATAGTTACAGCCTGATGGGTGAATACACTAACACTTCGCGGAGAGAATTCTACCCTAAACAAATGGAAGCCGTCAACAAGGCATTGGAAATTGATGACCACCTGGCCGAGGCACACATATCCCGTGCTGTTTCACTGATGCTGAACGAATGGGATTGGATCAATTCCGAAAGGGAATTTAAAATTGGACTCGATCTGAACCCGAACTATGCTACCGGCCACCACTGGTACTCGCAATGGTTGTTGTATAATGGCAGGTTTGATGAGGCGCTGAACGAGATATCTCTGGCCGTCGACCTGGATCCGGTTTCACAAGGAATACTCAAGGATAAGGGTATTCATTATTACTACCAGCGCGATTATGATCTGGCGATCGCAATGGGATTACAAGTGCTGCAATTGAGTTCAGACTTTGCACCTGCTCACCGACTTCTTTCACTTGCATATTCAGGGAAGGGATTGTTTAATAAAGCGATTGCAGAGAACCAAAAATGGGGAGAGCTGACTGGCAATAAGATCAAGACAGAAGTTTCTTTGATACACATCTATGCGGCATCCGGGCTAAAATCCGTAGTGCCAAAAATGATCAGGGATATTGAGTCGGCCGACTTGGGGGCAAATGACATCCGGGGAATGGCGTTGGTATATGCGGCATTGGGTGAGAACGACATGGCCTTCCGCTGGCTTGAAAAAAGCTTTGACATGCATGAAGAGTCACTATGTAATATCAGGATCGATCCGAAACTCGACACACTTCGCTCCGATGAACGATATGAGCTACTCGTAAAAAAAATCGGCCTTTCTTCCGCGACAAGCCTCCTTCCAAGTTAAAGTTTGATCAACTCTTTCTTCTGTTTCTCGAGGATGCCTTATTTAAAGGCATAATTTCAAAATATTTGTAATCCCGACAGGAGAGAGTTCGAACTTTTTGATCGAGGATTTGCGGTCGGTCCTAATATTGTCGCATACTGAAAAAAGACGTACTGGACCAATTGCGGTAGTGTGTCGACCAACAGTTGTATTACATACTCAAACAACGAAAATAATTTCGTGATAACATAGCCCTTTCGCCCCCTAACTCTGTCGCCTCTACCCCCTTCAGTAAGTGATCCGGCGTGTTATATTTGGTTAAATCAAAAACTGACTTCATGACAAAAAGAACTTTATCCATATTTTGGAGTGGTACATTATGGGTACTTTTTATATTCAATACCGCCGGGCCGAGCTTTGGGCAAACTACAGGAGATTGGAAGCTCGAAAAAATGCCGGCAGACCTGGAAACAGATTTCGCGCTGAGCGCACTTCCACCGCGATTGCGTGATGCAGCGACAGTCTATTCACTCGACCCTGACAAAGGGTATTATATAAGCAGGCAGGGAACGAATGGATTTGTTTGCTTTATCGCCAGAACAGAATGGGAGTGGGCGGAATTCCGCCAGGATGTTGCCACCCCTATTAGCTATGATGCAGAAGGAGCCAGGACCATCATGCCTGTTTATCTTGATGTGGCGGCAATGCGCGCTTCCGGCAAATACTCGCCGGTGCAAATCAGAGATACAGTAATATCGAGAACAAAAAAGAGGATACTACAAGGCCCCTTCTCGGCCAGGAATCTCATACATGGAAGCTCCCATGATGCGAGTGTATACAAGCAATGATCCCAATAACAATCATGTTGCCTCTGTAAGCATGCCCCATTACATGTATTATGCTCCTTATCTTACGCATGCAGACCTTGGCCTTGACTCCAACTCCACCGAGGAGCCTTTCCTGGTAAACCCCGATGCTATGGTGTTGAGCGATCGTAAGAAAGGTCCTTACGAATACCTGATCACACCTCTTAACGAGGCTGAAACGGCTAAAGTACGGGAATCAGGACAGGCACTTCTGCTGCGCCTGGAACACTACAAGCCTTACTTTAAAGTTGAAGGGATGATAGGTGGTCATCATCATTAACAGAGCGGTGAGTAACCTCCTCTATACCGGCGCGGAAGGTCTGTTGCAGCAGACCCGTTGTAGTCCCGGCAAGGATTCGAACTTTTTTAGAAGAAGATTTAAGCTCAATGATTGAAATGACGGCTTTTGCAAATCCAGTGAGAGCTATGGATGCCAGAAACAGCAAGACACCTTCCTAGGTCAATCCACTTATAAAAAAAACAATTCCGCCGGTTGCCAGTAGAACGGCAAAATACCAAAGGACACGCTTTTTTGATAAAATGGAAATGGCAGAAATTGCTATTGCAATTTGAAAAAATGTTACAGACCTCGCAAGCGAAACGTGTCTTTCTAAATGCGCTTTCGAGGCATTTTGATCCTTCTCGGCTTCCTCTTTGATGTCTTGTTGCTGAAGTTTATATTTTTTTTCCAAGCTATCCCCAAAATGGGTATCGCGATTTAATGAAGTAATATCCGCCTTAATTCCCTTAGCCTGATAATATGCCCATTGATCTGAGGCTTTAATTTGTTCAATTAATGCTTCATTAGCATGATCACCCGCAATGAGGCTTGAAACAGCTGCTAATACCGCCATTAATGCAGTGGAAATGGCAATGTAAAAGGACCAGCGCTCCCTCGTTTTTTCTGCTTGTTCATTAATCTGATCGCTCAAACCTTCCGTAGGCACCTCTTGTTCTTCCATGACGACAATATTAATGCTGATAAATATAGGCAAAAGCGGAAGAATTGCCCATGTCCGGTCCGCTCTACGGGGTCGCATTTATAACTGGTGTTTCGTAGTCCCGACAGGCCCGAGTTCGAATTTTTTAAGAACCGATTTAATTTCTGTCAAGGATTATTATTAAGAAGTCTTATCCAAAAATTTGCTCACTCACATGGCTTCATGGGAGCACTTCCTGCCACGCAAAATTTATTAAATGTTTTCGACGCCGTAATCATTGAAAGAATATCATTTCTTCCATTCGTTCGAAATATGTTTCAATAGAAGATAAAACGCCGTTTGTCCTTTTTCAATATCAGACATACGGATGAATTCATTCGGTGCGTGAAAATTTTCATCTGCCTGCTGGAAACCAAAAGAATAAGTATAAACTCCCAGCACTTCTTTAATATCTGTAAGTGCGCCGATACTTCCGCCAATTGCAGTTAATAAAGGTGGTTTCTTATACACATGTGCCAGTACATCATATGCTGCTTGAAAAGCTGGACCTGTAGGCGGAAACTTTATCGGCATCGAATAACTTTCAAAATCTTTGAATGTAATGGTGACTCCTTTTGGGCTATGTTGTAAAATATGCTGTTTTATGAGCTGCGTGATTTCTTTCGCGTCCTGATTAGCAACTGTTCGACAGTTTAACCGTACGTGTACACTTGCCGGTATTATATTAGCAAATCCTTCTGCAGCAGTGTACCCTCCCCATATACCCGTGACTTCGAGCGTGGGACGATACCACACGCGCTCCAATGGACTGTATGTGCGATCGCCTGTTTCAGCTGTCGTGCCTAAATCTTTTTGGTCTTTTTTTTCATCGTAAGGCACTTTTTTTATCATATCATTTTCAACTTTTGAGAGTGGCAAAACGCGGTCATAAAAATGTTCGATAGCCACCTTATCATCGGTCGTATAAAATGATGCAATGATCTGACCAGCGGCTTTTGCGGCATTTGGTGTCTTTCCTCCGTAGACACCAGAATGAGCATCAATTTTAGCGGTTCTCACTTCGAACTCCACGGGTAAACTGCCTCTGAGGCTCGTCCAAATTGAAGGTGTGGAATCATTGAACTGAGCTCCATCTGCCTGATATGCAAGATCAACGTTGAGAAGGGATTGATGTGTTTGAAGGAATTTTTTAAAATTAGGACTTCCTTTTTCTTCTTCACCATCAAACAGGAAGATAAGATTAAGAGGTAACGATCCTTCTTTTTTCAGAATACCCTCAACAGTCCATACTGGAATCATCAACGCTCCCTTATCGTCAGCCGCACCTCTTGCATAGATTCGTTCGTTAAGCGTCGTTGCAGAAAATGGAGGAGTATTCCACTCTTCTTCTTTTACCGGCTGCACATCATAATGGCCGTATATAAGAACTGTCGGCTTGCTTGTTGCTTTGTTCCATTTCGAAAAAACGATAGGATGCCCTGCTGTTGTAATCACTTCTGTTTGCGTCATTCCGA
>DASYSW010000052.1:0-3357 GCA_036002905.1 Chitinophagaceae bacterium | reverse complement strand
AATTTTCTTTGAAGGAATATAACGAAGGAAGTCACGGAAATCGAACCGTCCCTTTTCAGTAACTACTTTATCTACGCTTGCTTTATTGGCCAGAAAATCAGAAAAATCCAGATCGGTGATGTCCCGATTAATTCCATTGCTGATAAAAATATCATTCCACCCATCATTATCAAAATCCATAAAAAGAGCTCCCCAACTCCAATCCGTTGCCGGTACACCGGAAAGAAAAGCAGTTTCCTTAAAAGTTCCATCTCCATTATTTAGCTGCAACGCATTTTGCACAAGTTGGTAGTGAAAACTGGAGCGGAATTTCATGTTCTCAATATGATACTCTTCAAATCGCGTCATCGTTCTTTGGCGATATTCATCTTCCGGGAGCATATCCGTACTTACTATATCCATGTAACCATCATTATTGATATCGGCAATGTCTGCGCCCATGCTTGATGAGGAAATGTGTCCCATACGTTCGCCCAATTCGTCTTTAAATGTACCGTCTCGCTGATTGACGTAGAGATAATCCCTTTCATAAAAATCATTGCTGATGTACATGTCAGGATACATATCACCATTCAAATCACTTATTGAAACACCAAGTCCATATGCGATCTTAGTGCCAGCGATATTTGCCTGCGCGCTGACATCAGTAAAATGACCATTGTCGTTTCGCATCAATTTATGACCGCCCATTGTATCACGAACATTGCGAACTGAGTCAATGTCAAATTTTCGCACGTCTACAAAACTGTTATTAAGAATATAGCAATCGAGGTCGCCGTCCAGGTCGTAATCAAAAAAGGAAACGTGTGTAGTATAACCAGGATCATTTAAGCCATACTGCTTTGCCTCTTCTTTAAATGTGAGATTGCCAGTGTTAATGTAAAGTTCATTCTCTTTATTGTCACCTTTTATATCACCGCTATTGCAGATGTAGATATCGAGTAAGCCATCTCCATTCACGTCGGCCATGGTTACTCCTGTCCGCCATCCACGTTTACTTTTTATTCCCGATATCCTGGTGATTTCTTCAAACTTGAAATTCCCTTTGTTAAGGTACAGTTTACTTTCACCAAGATTCGCCGTGAGGAAAAGATCCGGCAAGCCATCATTGTTTATATCACCAATTGCCACTCCTCCGCCGTTGTAAAAATTACGGTACGTTAGAATATTGTAGTTACTGCTGTCTTCAACATCATTTTTAAAATTTACGCCCGTTTCCGAAGCCGATAATTGAGCAAACAGCGGGTCTTTTGGAGGTTGATATTGTTCTTGCGTTTTGTTGGTACAGGAATATGTAAGGGATAGAATTAATATATATGCAAAAGCCTTACGCATTCTTTTCATCATGAAGCAAGTTGTCGTTTTTCAAATCAATACTATAAAATGAATTTAAGACAGCCAGCAACTCGTCAAGGTTTTTTTACGAGAAAGGGCACTCATGAAACAGTGCCCTTGACTCTAACGATTGCTATATGAGATAACTGCTCGAAAACTTTCTCAATACCCCGGATTTTGCTTTAGCTGAGCCACTCCGTTTATCTTGCTCAGGTCAATTTCAACACTCGGTATTGGGTAAAGATGATGCTTCGACGTTACCGTTTCAGCACCCGCAAACAATGCTGTTCGCTTGGTTTTTTCTACATCCAAATATGTATTCAATACATCTATGTCAATATTCCAACGACGCAGGTCAAATAGACGATATCCTTCCATAGCTAATTCCAGCCTTCTTTCCCAACGAACCGCCTGCCGCGCATAATCCTGGGTCCAACCTGCCGAAGGGTAGGTTCCAATCTTATAGGTAGCAGTTGGAAATACGCCGGTACCGATTGGGACGCTGATATCAGACATTGAAGTGCCTGGTCCTTGTACGAAATTTCCAGCCCTTGTTCTCACCTGGTTTATATATGTCCTCGCGAGTTCCAGATCTCCGCCCGTCTCAATTTCGCATTCGGCTGCCATTAGCAATACATCTGAATAGCGAATAAAAGGAATATCAATAGCACTAGGAACAGATTGCCATCCGCTGGCAGTTGATAAGGTACCTTTCTCTCCCTTCGCAAAAATATTTTTCTTAGGAGAAAATGTCCCGCAGTAACCCGCATCACGGATCCATCCAGCCAGGAATGGCCCCCAATCAAGGTATGGGCTTCCAACTCTTCCCACTGTCCAGTCTAAGCGCGGATCAACGTTATCGGTCGCCTGGTTGTAATCAGCGTTGTTGAAGGTTGTAAACAATGGCAATCCATTGGCGTCTGTTTTAAATGCATTAACGAGGTTTTGCGAGGGCTGATGAAACCCGCAACACTCGGTAACAGTCGAACTGTGCGGAGCGTTCAGACGATCACCCCAGTTGCCGTTGGCACTCTCACCAGCACCATCATTAACGGAAGCCTTAAAGGCAAATAGTATCTCTTTGTTATTTTGCGTGGCCGGATCAAAGTTGTCATGATAATTGTCTACTAGTCCATACTTTCCCCCTGAAATAACTGCCTGCAAAAGAGGTTTTGCATCGGCAAACCGACCTACAAACATATAGGCTCTTGCGAGGTATGCTTGCGCTGCTCCTTTAGTAGCACGCCCCGACGAAACAGAACTTACCTCCGGAAGCTTGGCGATTGCGTCCTGGAAATCCGCTTCAATCTTCGGGAAAATGTCGGCATCATTGGGCTGCCTGAATTCAGTAGTGTTTTCGTCGATGTATGGGAGGTTCTTAAACATTTTGTATCCATCAAAATGGTAGTGTGCCCTCAGGAATTTGGCTTCTCCTGCTACCTGGTCCTTGTCACCCTGACTCATATCTTCGGCTTTTGCAACCAAACGCAGCGTTAAGTTCGCTCTCGAGACGCCCCAGTATATAGCCTGCCATTTTGCACGATAGTATGTTTCATCGGTCAACCATTGATACCGCCTGATACGTTCAACAGGAACCTGGTCGTTGGGTTGAGAGCCGGGATAAGCATCGTCAGACGCAACACTGCCGAATATCCAGTTGCTGCCGGCAGTCGGCCAAGGGTTCCCCGCAGCGTTTCCCCAGCCGTTGTCTGTCCATCCATCCAGGGCGGCATAAGCTGCGATCAGCGTGGCGTTTACTCCTTTGGCATTTGAAAGAGATGATTCGGTAAAAGCAGCCTGGGGAAGTCTCTCAAGGAATGACTTTTTGCAGGCAAAAATGGTAAGCCCGATTATCAACGCCCCAAGAAGCTTATTTATACTTTTTCGCATAGCAATTATTTTATTTTTCGTTGATTAAAAACTAAGATTTATTCCAAACATTAACACTCTTGCCGTGGGATAGTTTCCGTAATCCACATTGCTAAAAACTTCCGTTGCATTTGTGCCGTCACGTGTCCCCAT
>DASYSW010000051.1:0-6367 GCA_036002905.1 Chitinophagaceae bacterium | reverse complement strand
GAGAAAAGTTCAGCCGGAAAACATTCACGCCGGCTTTTACAAGCTCAAGAAGTTTGTCATAAGTATCACAAGCCGGACCTACAGTTGCTACAATTTTTGTACGATGAAAAGTGTGTTCAATACCTGCTTCCTTATCCATTTGCTTGTGCAGGTACTTTTCTAAATTTCTTGTCATGGTGCCCCCATCCCCTAAAAGGGAGTTACGAGTTTTAATAATTGTTGAATATAGTTTTAGGCGTTGAAGTGAGTGACACAACAGCAGCTAAATAATAGCACATCTGTTGGCAACACAATAATCCAACTAACATATAAAAGAGCTAACAAAAGAAAAAAGTTTGATCGATCCTTATGAAGCTAATATCTTTACGATTTTCAACCATTCCTCACCGATCTTCCCTTTTATTTTCACAGCATCTTCAAGCGGTATATAGTGCATTTTATTATTCATGATGCCGACAAATACATTATGCCTGCCTTCGATCAGGCACTCAACGGCATGATATCCCATCCTGCTTGCCAGAAGTCTGTCGAGACAAGACGGTGAGCCGCCACGTTGAATGTGTCCAAGTATGCAAACCCTTATTTCCGCAGTAGGAATTTCTTCCAAGATCTTTTTCTGCACTTCATCAGCGCCGCCGAAATTTTCTCCTTCAGCGACGACGATAAGATTTACCAGTTTTCTTCTTTTGTTGGTTTCCTTCAATCCCTTCACCAGTGCGTCGATATCCGTTTTGCGTTCAGGTATCAAAATATTTTCGGCACCTGTGGCGATCCCGCTGTGTAAAGCAATATAGCCGGCATCACGACCCATTACTTCGATCACAAAAATGCGGTCGTGGGCATCCATTGTATCTCTAATCTTATCGATCGCTTCTACCGCCGTGTTCACCGCAGTATCAAACCCGATAGTGAAATCAGTACCGTGGATGTCTTTGTCGATCGTACCGGCCAGGCCAATACATGGCACGCCAAATTCTTCATGAAACTTTACCGCACCGCGAAATGAGCCGTCTCCACCGATCACAACCAAACCATCAATTCCGCGTTTCTTTAAATTCTCATAAGCTTTTTTTCGGCCTGCATATTCGAAGAATTCCTTGCATCTTGCCGTTTTTAAAATGGTCCCTCCGCGCTGAATGATATTAGCTACTGAGCGGGACTCCATTTTTGTAATATCATCTTCGATCATTCCCTGGTAGCCGCGCATGATACCATGGACTTCCAGGCCGTTGAAAATTCCCGTCCGTACTACGGCCCTGATCGCCGCATTCATACCCGGCGCATCACCGCCGGAAGTTAGAACACCTATCCTTGTTACTTTCTTTTCAGCTTTTTTCAAATCTTACTTTGTTTTATTAAAAAAAATCTTTTCTCCTTCAAATGACAAGCAAAAAATCGCACCCTTTTTTTGAAAAAGCCACCAAAAATAAGGTTTTGTTTGATATGTGTTTTTTTTACACTAAAACCCGCCACAGTCGCCATTTCCATTAAAAGTTTGTCCTTTGATTTAACGGCCAAAAGGATTAATGAGCGAATAGATGGCGGAGTCGAGGAAATGACCGTTGTAATAATAATTTTCCCGGTGATAAGCTTCCCGGGCAAAACCATTTCTTTCGAGAAGTTTTATAGATGCTGCGTTACCTGGATTTACATTTGCTTCCACAGAATGTAGTTTTAGTGTGTTGAAACCATAGTCAAGAACGACGGTCATTGCCTCCTGCATAAGGCCCCGCCCCTGGAACCGGGTATGCAAGGCATACCCGATCTCAGCCCTGTAATGTTCCGGTTGTATATTCCAGAACGTAATCGTTCCGATAAGTTTCGGATCATTTTTCAATGCAATGGCCCAGGCGATGTATTGATTATTGTCAATCCCCTCATTGATCATGTACATCCATTGCCTGGCTTCATCAATTGATTTGGCCGGATCACGGTCGAGGAATTGCAACATTTCTTTATTTGAACGAAGAAAAAAGATCTCTTCACCATCTTCAACAGAGATTCTCCTCAGGCTTAAGCGCTCGGTTGAAAGAGCAGGAAATGGATTGAAATTTAGCAGCAGCATGATTGAGCTGCAAATATATATTGGTCGATCAAACTCTGCGAAGTCAAAATTTTTCCCACGGTTCTATGTCGCCTTCGGTAATTTTAAACAGGGGATGCGACTCAAAATTTTTCACGGCAGTTAGATCTTTTAGTTTTTCTTTATCTCTCAATTTCAGCTTTGCCTTTAAATGCTTTATTTCAAAATTTACTTGACCCGTTGTTACCGTCAGTGTGACTGATTTGAAATTTTGATTGATCTTCTCCTTATTAAAACAATAATTTCTCCTTTCCGCTTCTTTATATATTTCCCATAAGTATTGGTTAATACAGTCAATCGCATTTTTGGCTCCTTTGAAACGGGTAAGTTGCGGATGATTTTTGTAGCCCTTTGTTTTATTTTCCAAAACGTTTTTTGCAAGCAATGTCTCCCGCCAAAGAGCTACAAGGCCCTTGCTATCGAGATATTTTGGATGAATCGACCAGATGCGCATGGTCGCAAAGTTATTCAGCCATGATAGACGAAATGCTGCATTAACCAGCTGAGAAAACAAAATCTTTTTCATCACACTAATTTTTTTTCTTATTTGTTAACGATCGCAAGCTGGATTGATGCAAGTCAACAATACAAAGTGTGGAGAAGCTTTTTTAGGAAGGGTAAATCATTTGGATTTGACAATTCACTAAATTCGGTCGCCGCCTCCTGTTGCGTTTCGATTGTGCGCAACCCGGAGATATCTAATAATTCGTCCAACTTTTTGCATAGAGGGGATTACCGCATGCAGTTGTTAATAAAATATCTACGCCCGCAACAGAAAACTATTTTCCTGGCACTCCTGTTTGCCGCTGCAAGCCAGGTTCTCTCAATGATCGACCCTATCATCTTCGGTAAAATTATCGACTTATATAGTAGTCGTTCCCCCACGGCCCCGCAAAGTGAATTGATAAAAGGAGTGGCTGTATGGCTTGCAATTGCAATTGCTGTGGCATTATTTGCCCGGTTGGCAAAAGCTGCACAGGATTACTATACCGGGTATTCGGTTCAA
Source organism: Chitinophagaceae bacterium (assembly GCA_036002905.1). Taxonomy (GTDB): domain Bacteria; phylum Bacteroidota; class Bacteroidia; order Chitinophagales; family Chitinophagaceae; genus VBAU01. The sequence continues at coordinate 3,278 of DASYSW010000051.1, read as the reverse complement.
CGGCTGGGCCTCCGGGTATTTGATGATGGATTGAAACAAACACTTCGGCTATCATTCCAGGAATTTGAAGAACAGCGTAGTGGTGAAACATTATCCATATTACAAAAAGTAAAAACAGATCTGCAACGCTTCATGCAATCGCTGGTGGGCGTTTTGTTTACGTCTATAGTGGGCATTTGTTTTTTGCTTTGGTATGCAGTTACCAAAAACTGGTTACTTATTCCCGTTTTTATAGTGGGCGTATTATTCCTGGGTGGCTTAACAGGGATGCTTAGTAAAAAAATTAAAACGATCCAACGATCTATTAATCGCGAGACAAATGTTCAAGCAGGATTAATAACCGAGTCGTTGCGAAACATAGAACTGGTAAAGAGCCTCGGCTTAACCTTTCCGGAAATAAGGCGCTTAAAGGAAAGAACCCGAGACATATTCGATCTTGAGATGGTGAAAGTTCGCCAGGTTCGGAGTCTTTCTTTTATGCAGGGTAGCTCAATGAATATTTTAAAACAATCCATTCTTTTTATATTACTGTGGCTCATCTTCAGAAATTATTTAAGCACGGGTGAATTGATCGCCACGCAATTTATTTCCACGTCGATCTTTGCACCATTGCAGGAATTGGGCAACATTATTCTAGCCTACCGGGAAACAGCCTCCTCGCTGCAAAGCTTTGATGAACTAATGCAAAAACCTGTAGAACGAAAACCAAAGAATGCAGTAACGCTGGGTCCATTGCAAACAGTGAATTTTGACAAAGTGGTCTTCAGGCACAAAACTGCCTTCAATAACTCTATCGATGGTTTATCTTTTTCTGCCAACAAGGGGGATACCATTGCTTTTGTCGGGCCATCAGGTTCGGGCAAATCTACTTTGGTAAAACTATTGGTTGGTTTATACAAGCCAACCTCGGGAAAAATTCTTTTTAATGATGTCAATTCTGTAAATATTCACTACAATGCTTTCAGGAGAGAGGTTGGATTTGTAACGCAGGATACGCAGCTTTTCGCGGGAACCATTAAAGACAATTTATTATTTGTACAACCGAATGCCACTGATGAAGAGATACGGGAAGCGCTTAGGAAAGCTCAACTCACCGAAGTCTTGCAACGTTCCGCAGGAGGAATTTACGCTAAGCTGGGCGAGAGTGGCATGAAGTTGTCGGGCGGTGAACGCCAGCGATTGTCAATAGCAAGAGCACTTGTTCGGAATCCGAGATTGCTCATTTTTGATGAAGCTACTTCTGCGCTCGATTCGATCACAGAGGAATCCATTACCGAAACCATCAGGGGATTATCAAACAGTAACGAGCGCATTACTATTCTTATCGCCCATCGCCTGTCCACGATCATGCACGCGGATTGTATTTATGTACTGGAGCGGGGGAAAATAGCTGAAACAGGAACGCACAAACAACTCTTAAATAATAAAGGCCTGTACTATGCCATGTGGAGACAGCAGGCGGGCGAACGAAAACTGCAAGCGGTAAATAGTTGAACCCCTCGGATTTCTTGATTCCATCCTTTTCTTTAATTCCTTTAACAAGCATCCAATGCCACTGGGACACTGAAGTGCAGAATTTTTCCGTGTCTCTGTGATTCACTGCCGGCAGGCCGGTGTGGCAATGTATTAAGCCGGCAAAGTTGTTATCTTCATCAATAAAAGAAAACCTGCACAAATTTTAAAAGAGGACTATGCAAGCCATAAAGATCTATAAAACCAACAGGGGAATTGTTATCCAACACGACAATGATTTTTTTCTTTCCAGTGAAACAGACTGGGATACGTTTATCAATCGTAAGGATCTTTTTAAGAAGGTGAATGATGAGATAAAAGGATTGAGGGCGAACAATGACCTTTCGGAACTGGTTAACAATTCGACCGCGCCAATAGGTAACCAGGAGATCTGGGCGGCGGGCGTAACCTATCTGCGTAGTCGTGAAGCGCGGATGGAAGAATCAAAAGATGCGGGTGGGGGAGATTTCTATGCGAAAGTATACGACGCGAGTCGACCCGAACTTTTTTTTAAAGCAACGGCATATCGTGCAGTAGGATCGGGAGATGTTGTGAGGATCAGGAAGGACTCTCAATGGAATGTTCCGGAGCCTGAGCTTACATTGTTTATTTGCTCGCTAGGTTCTATCGAGGGCTATACTGTTGGCAACGACATGTCATCGCGGGATATTGAAGGAGAGAATCCCCTTTATCTTCCACAAGCAAAGTCATACAATGCATCAGCAGCCATTGGTCCCTGTTTATATATTCCCGGTGAACCAATTGATCCTGATTCAATGATCCGCCTTGAGATCAAACGAAAGAATAAGTTAGTCTTCTCGGGAGAGATCTCAATTAACCGGATGAAAAGAAAGCACCAGGAACTGATAGAGTATTTATTCAGGGAAACCTCATTTCCCAATGGAGTCTTTTTAATGACAGGAACCGGTATTGTTCCACCCGATCACTTCACCTTGAATCCGGGAGACGAGATAAAAATCGCTATCGATAATATAGGCACGCTTGTGAATACTGTGGGATAGCAAACGGGTCTGGTCATATTTGCTGGAGTTGATGCCTGGAGCTACGTCGATACCGAACACCAACAAGACGTAAAAGCGGATTTTTATACTCTGTGCTTTTTCGTGAATTCCGTGTATTCGTGGTGACCTTTGACGAACTCAGGATTACAACCACAAGAGATATGTAGGGTTTCCGTTTCTACGCTCAGTGACATACAATAACGAGCGGTCATGAATTTGTTCGACCGCCTGTCATTAGTTGCAACAAAACTTCCCCTTTTTTGAATAGATTCAGAGAGTAAAACCTTCTTTATGAGAACGATACTTTTTTTAATGCTGTTGATACCGGCATTCTCAAATGCCCAATTCAAAAGATCCGCCACCGAGCTTGCAAAGGACAGGATCAGGGATTACGTAACTCAAAAGTTGTTTAAGAATCTTTCCTACGAGCCAATTGCTTTCGGCGAGTTAACAGATAATAAAGCTGGTGGCTCCACAATAACTTCACTTATCAGGCACAAATTTTCGATCGCTGAAAAGCAATCTCCCGACAACTTGAAGGTGCCGGTTCAAAAGCAGTACCAGTTTGTTTTCTACTTTGATGACAAAATGAAAGTACAAATGGCCGAAAGTGTTTCGTCGGAGTAACATTCCGCGAAAATTTTTGTTCACCTCTGTTCTTCGCCGTGAGACGTGAAGCGTCAAACGTGAAAAATTGTATTCACCTTTCACTTTTCACCTTTGACGATCTTTGTCTTATCTTTT
>DASYSW010000050.1:0-7138 GCA_036002905.1 Chitinophagaceae bacterium | reverse complement strand
GGCAAGATATATTTTATACGTTCATAGTCCCAACATAGAAGATACATGCTCGCCAATAACATCAGTGTTGTGATACGAGTTCCCTCAAACCGCGTAGCATAAGCCAAAATGCAAATGTTCAGGATAGTTGGGAAATAGAGAATTGCACCAAGAAGCGCCGTTCTTGGAATGAGTAATAAGATAGCAGTTATTATTTGGCCGACCCCGATAAAGGTATAATAGTAGCCTGTTTGGTACAGCGCATCGAAATAATGTCCCAATGGATGATTGGAAGGTAAAGCAGTAAATCGTTCACCCATGATTTTTACTATACCCGATGGAATGAACCCCAAAGCCAACGCTATGCGGCAAAAGACAGTAAAATAGCGAAACCATTTGTTTCCTTTTGCCTCATAATAAAATTGTTCAAAATTGGTCATTACGTTTAAAGATGCAATGTGAAAATTCCAGTGCCGAACGTTTGGCTGGCGTGCTTCAAAATCGGCATCAGGAAAAATTAGTTTTGATTTGCTGCCGTGTTGGAACCTTGTATAACAGTATTATGGTCTTGAGCCAATAACCACTTCCCTTTTTTCTTCACAACCACATATGTTTTGATGTGCGCTTCATTTTCATGTTTAGCCCCATCAGGAGTTGTGTAATTGCCAACTTTGTGGATCACATCAGCTATCGCTACATCGGGTGTAAGGAAACGAATATCCATCGTTTCCATCCGCATTGTGACTCCCTTCAGAATCGTTTGATGAACAGCTCGTACAGTTTTTAAAACGCTGTCACGTCCTTTGTCAATGCCTCCCAAGGGATTGATGTGCTCCCAATCATCTGTTGAATACGCTGCAGCATTTTTAAATCCACCTTCGTTAAAATCATCCTGGAAGGCGATCACCACGTTCTTTACTGCCTCTTTATCCAAAGAACTTTGTCCATTACTAACAAGCGACCAAAAACAGATGGGCGACAAAAGAAAAAGATTTTTCATGTCAATTTTTATTTAAGTCTGAATTGCAAATAAGGGATGTCTGCTGGCAGCCAAAATGTTTTTGACTTGCTGCGACGGCACACACCGAATTTAGCGAATGTTCCCCGGCGGAGCGGCTTAGCTTCTTAGAAAAAGCGGCGAGTACCGAAACTTCGGAGCCACAGGGCCATGGCAGTAAACCCCACCTTAATTCCTTATCGGGAAACGGTAACTAGTGTTGTAATTTTTCCGTCAGATCCGATTTTCCGGACTCTCGGTATATACGCAGTACGAACCTCCGACAGCGACGCGGCGACATCGTGCCATTCCAATACATATACTTCGCCATTAAATACGGTTACACCTGTTGGTGCCCAGGGACTTTGCTCTTGCAAAATGGTGCTTATCGCACCCTGGGGGGAAATCTTTATGACGCTACGACTGCCTGTTGCTGCCACATAAACAAATCCATTTGAGTCGACAAACAATCCTCTGCAATAAGAGGGCACTGTTTCCAATGGGGAATTATTACCGTCTTTGCCAACAAATGTCGCAATGACTGACATTTCCCCGTTGGCAGTAATTTTCCGGATCGTGTTTGCGTTTGCTTTGCTTGCCTCGGTGATATAGATAGAACCATCTTGCCCGGCAGCTATGCCGTTGATGAACTCAAAGATTTTATCGCTTGCAAATATTGATTCCTTTCCCTCAGGTGTTCTTCGAACAATTTTTGCCGAGTTGTGCCGGGTGTCGGCATAGTAAATACTTCCATCTTTGTTAACAACAAGTGGAAAGTCTGAACACATGATAAGAGAGGGTTTTGAATCCTGAGCGGTTACCCTTTCAAAATATTGTCCAAAATTTTTCTGAGATGTTGCAAAATATCCGCTAGTGTCAATAGTCATCCAGTGAAACCTGGATGCCGGTATGTATGTGAGTTTACCGTGCACATCAATTTTCCAAACGCCTTTGCCGGTATCGGTGAAGAAAACGTTTCCAAATTTATCTACCACGATACCAGAACCCGGGTGAGCAGATGCTGTTGTTACAAGAAATATGCACAGTAGCATGCTGAATAAAAGGTTGATACGTTTCATGACAATGTTTTTATTATGCAAGGTATTTAGACCTTCTTCCACCTGGATAACATTTACACGATGAGGTGGGAAGGCTTGACGATATGCCCAATAGTATCAATTTCAATCACGTCACCATAAACACTAGCTCGAAGGGATCACACAATAATCTATGTGTAAATCTATGTGTAAACTATGTTTCCATGACCTATGTGGGAAAGAAATTTTTTCAAACTGGTAATACCACTGTCAAGCATCTTGTTTTGGAGTTCAACCTGGCAAAGAGGAATTGTGGCAGCAAATTTTTAACCGCCGATGCAAAATCATTTTTATAATGTTCAAACAAAAAATTGTTTGCTTGCTCGTAGTTCATTAGTTGGTCCATATTTTTTAACGTGTCAACCAGGATTACTGCTCTCACTTTTGGTGTAATTAAAGGCCTCCAGGACATAAGCCCCCGACCAATACTACTTCAGAAGATTCAATTTGATCAATCACAGTTTTAATGTCGTCGGCATATTGGCCGGATGAAAAAGCTTTTCTTACAGCCATTGATTTTCCATGTCCTGGCAAGTCTATTTGAACGAGGGTATATTTTCTTTCAAAATAATTCTGCTGATTTTTCCACCATTCTGAATTGCCCAGCCAACCATGAACAAAGACAATTGCTATTGGTTTTGTGTCGGTGATTTTGCAATGAATGTCGATGCCGTCTATGGATTTCGCATACTTGTCCATTTCCATTTATAGGAGTCCTTTAAAATCGCGCTTCACGGCCTACTGCCAAACTTGCGCTTTGATACGGCGGACAGACCGGTCGCTACAATTTAGGAAAACCTCGGGCCCATAACAATTTTTTCACCTGCAGGCTTGCCAAACGATTGTGCTTCTTACTGCGGCGTCAATAAAGTTTGCCACTTACTGTTTTGGTGCCTTCGTTATTTTATTTGGTATTCGACTGGAAAGTCAATGTGTCAAAAAATATAGTCAGTGCGGCGAGTTTACCATCTTTCACTTTCCAGATCTCGGCTACATCACCATTGATGCTTTTGCGATTCGGAAATACATAATCATAATTACCAATTACACATGCCCTGTCGCCATTTATTATCATTTCTTTTACCCGCATGGTTTGGAATAATTGTGAGAACCGTTTGATGACGTCAATATAGGCTTGCTTACCTACAATTGGCTCTGCCTTTGTCATGTCCCCGCCGAGAAATGTGAAGTCATCAGAAATTACCGCCTCCCAACCTTGCTTCTTTGCAAAACCCTTGTAATAGGTTTCCAGGATTTCTTTTGTTGTCATAAAATTGATTTTTGCCTATATATATTTTGACAAAAATTGTTCCGTCATTGAACTCATATTGACATTACCTAAAATCATTCAGTGAGTAGGGTAAAAGATGGCGGCTAAGGTTCCTCGGTTGCTGTCCCGGGCAGAAAATCCCGGAAAATTTTTCCGATTGCCTATTTGTGTTTAAATTTAATTACACACTATTCATTAATAACAAAGGAGGCTGCCATGTTTGCTGTTATACGTCACTACCATTTCAAACCAGAAGATGCAAAAAAGATAGACCAATTGGTTCAGGACGGATTTGTACCCCTTCTAAAGAAAGCCAAGGGGTTTGTACGGTATTATTGGTTGGACACCGGGGAGGGAGAGGGCGCATCTTTAAGTGTATTCCGGGATAAAGCCGGTGCTGATGAATCTGTACTTCTTGCAGCTGACTTTGTAAAAAAGAATATGGCAGAACTTTTAAAACAGAAACCTGAAGTGATTGAAGGACCTATAAAAGCCCATGATTAAATGTCCTTGCGCGTTATAGTCAAGGCAAGAAATACCCTGCTGTTGCGGGTAGTTAAAGTAAAGGTTTTGTCAAAAATATTAGGTAAGTAATCTTTCTTCACCGTTTTTATAACCTCTACCACTCATTTATTATCGAGGGATTGTGCCAGCCCGATAAGAAGTCCTTCGATTCCTCGAATGTAGCCGAGCCGATACGAGTTTTCGTACTGAACCACTTCGCCAACGAGCTGTGCGCCATGTTTGATTAACCTGGCTACCATCTCATCAATATCTTCGACATTGAACATGACGCGTAAGTACCCGAGAGCGTTTACAGGAGCAGTACGGTGATCTGAGATAGAAGGCGGAGTAAGAAATCTCGAAAGTTCGAGCCGGCTTTGGCCATCAGGTGTAACCATCATGGCAATCTCTACGCACTGAGAACCCAGACCTGTAACGCGACCTGCCCATTCACCTTCGATGGTGGCCCTTTGCTCTAGTTTCAGGCCTACCTCCGTGAAAAAAGATATAGCGTTATCGAGGGATTCTACCACGATACCGACATTGTGCATTTGTAACAATTTATTTTTTGCCATAGGTTTATCTCCTTATGAATTGCAAGTCACAATAGCTGCTAACCGTATGTTAGTGGTTCGTTGTTAGTCTGTCGAACGGCCAAAATTTAATATTTCTTTCATCCCATCTCCAGTACGCCAAATAACGCGATTTTTCAATTCACTGATGCGCCAGTGATCATTAACTTTTATTGCTTTGGCCGAAAGCACTCCGTCTGCGAGAAAGTATTTATTATTTAAGGAGGGATTATTTTCATTGTCTGCCCACAAGTGGTTGGCGATTACATTACTTCGCAAAGTGGCTGTATCAGTACTTATGTCAACAATGAAGTTTGTTATTACATGATGACTCGCTTTAAACCGGGCAAAACTTTTTAAATGCCCATCGAGTATGTTTTCCGGGCCAACAATTTCTGAATCGTCGGGTCGAATAATTTTTGCCTCACTTGTAAAAGTCGCTTTAACTATGTCCATATCCAGGCGCTTGTCATCCAGTGCTGCAAAATATCGAATCACCAGGTCGGTTATTTGCGTCTTTTCAACGATCTCTTTTTGTTGTTCTTCCGTTGTCATTCGTTTGGGGCTTGCGAAGATACATATTTATTATAGCGAGGGGTGAGAAAGCAGGCTGTTGCAGAGCGAATTGTTGTGCGAAGGTGCTTTTTTACTTTTTCTCTAATCCGTTTAAGAAGTCAATAATAACTTTATTATTTTCCTCCGGTTTATCCTGCATTGTCAGATGTCCTGCACCTTTAATAATCTCAAACTTTGCCCCGGGTACTAAACTTTGATAATATTGGACAGTAGTAGGCCGCGCTTCGTCAAATTCTCCTGCCATAAAAAGGGTCGGAACTTTAATTTCACCAAGGCGATTTGTCCGATCATATGTTTTTAGTGCACCCTCAGCGGTAAACTCGCTAGGCCCCCACATATATTGATAGCTTTTGCCCAGTTGCATAAAAGTGCTGTCGATGTCAGCCGACCACGGTAGCTTTCTTGCTAAGAAATTCTGATAGTATACCTGGATGGCATTTTGGTAAGCCGGTGAATCATACGTTTTGTTCAGTTCGTTTGTTCTTACTGCATTTTGAATAGAGTCGGGTAGTGTAGACAATAATGTATCTGCATCACTTAACCACCTGGGAATACTTATAGCTGGGCTACTAAGTATTATTGCCTTTATCCCAAGAGGATATTTCAAATAATAATCTGTACCAAGCATTGTACCCCAGGATTGTCCATAGAGATAAAACTCTTTGAGACCAAAATGGTCAACTACCGTTTTAAGCTCGTCAACAAAATGATCAACTGTCATCTTGGTTGTGTCAACACTGTGGTCGGATTTGCCACAACCTAATTGGTCATAGAAGATCAATTTCCGATCAGCACCTAAAGGACTCAGTGGCTTAAGGTAATAGCTCGGGGCGCCAGGCCCTCCGTGTAATACAATAACCGGTGTCTTTTCGCCACTTCCAACGATACGATACCACACTTTGCCGCCGTCTACATCAATAAATCCTTCACCTGGTTGAAGTTCTTTGTGCTGCTGGCAACCATTGAGTAAAATGATTGCAATGAAACTTCGAATGATGGGTAAGAGGTAAACATTTTTTTCCATGGTTTAAAATTCAGATTTTGCTATAATAATATTCAAGTACAAAGTTGAGTCACGCGCTGCACGCCCTGTCGCCTTCAGTGCATTAGTTGGAAACCTCTTCAATTATTTCATCGAGGCGAGAGACAATCCTAGTATTGGGAAGCGCTTTTCTAAGGTTGTCAATGCTGGAGGGATCAGTATGGGTGCCTGCTATATTTAGATATTTGAGCCAATGCATTTTTGCCAGCGTGTTCAGCTCCCGGGAAACAATCAAGTGTTTGTTGAAAGAAATATCCAACGTATCAAGTCGGCCCAGTTTGATCATCCCTTTCGGTAATGAGCGTAAATCATTTGCACCTAAATCGAAAGTTCTTAAATTCTTTAATTGATCGATGTCCTCAGGAATTTGTGTTATTTGATTCATGCTCCTGCCAGACGGGCCTTCGCTGTCTCCTCCCAAAGCGGAGAGTGGTGGATAAATTGTATAAGCATTACCGAGGTAAAGTCTTTCCAGCTTCACTAATGAAAAAACACTATCTGGTATCGCCGTCAATTTTTGATTTGAAAGATTCAAAGTCGTGGTATTCGAATCTAATCTGGTTTTGCAACTAAAAAGCAGGAGTACAACGATGAGTCTTAAAGCTCTCATGTCTATTGCAGTTAACGTTCAATGCGGCCGATCCTCTTTGATCTGGGCTAGGGCGGACAGGCCGGTCGTCTAAATTAAAAAAGTTTACGGCACGTTGGAGACCAGGATCATTTGTTTGGTGATTTTTCTTTCTTCAGTACGGGGGATTTCTATTTCAAACTGAATAAGACGCCTTCGTAAACGCCAACTTTCGGTAAAACAACCTCTACACTTTTTGACTTCTCCCTGAGAGTGAATGGCGATCCATTGAGTGTTTTAACAGATGCGACTTTCGCAGGCGGAAAGTTCAAGTCAATTTGAACATTTTCAACAGGTGCAATATAATCTTCCATCACTTGTGTCTTTTCAAATTTGTTGCCCGTCCAGTTGGTTAAGTGTAATAAATATTGATTACCTGAATCAACCATATTAGCAATTAGTGTTGAGGGAGCTTTTATCGTGTAAGTTGGTGAAGATGGCGAAACGATGGAAATCAAATCAGAGATGAGTTC
>DASYSW010000049.1:0-6148 GCA_036002905.1 Chitinophagaceae bacterium | reverse complement strand
ATTATGAAAATGGATCCCGGTGATCCCAACAGTCTCGGCTCCTTTTACATTTCGTAAGCTGTCATCAATGAAAATTGTAGTTGCGGGGTCAATGTGGTAGCGGTCAATTATTATTTTATAGAATTCCGCTGAAGGCTTTCTCATCTTTTCTTCACCACTTACCACTACACCCTCAAACATTTTAAAGAATTCGAATCTATCCAGGGCATGAGGAAAGGTTTCAGCACTCCAGTTAGTCAGCGCATACAGTTTATACTTGCCCGTTCGTTTTAATTGCCGAAGTATTTCGACTGTTTCATGAATTTGATCACCCAACATTTCCAACCAGCGGCCGTAGTATGCTTTTATTTCAGGTTCCCACTCCGGATGCTTAGCGATTAATTCCTCTGTTGCCTTATGAAGAGGATAACCCGCATCCTGGTTCTCATTCCATTCAGGCGTAGTTACATTTTCTAAAAACCATTCTACCTCTTCTTCAGTCTTAAAAACTTTCCGGTATACATAGCGCGGATTCCAGTCAATGAGTACACCACCAAGATCAAAAATGATAGTGTCAATAGATTTGTTCATCGTAGGGCATTTCTGATGTTAATAATTTTTTACTTTCCAGGAATTGATTTCTCCAGGCAACGATCGCCGCAACGATCATCAACAAAATTAATAATGACAGGCCTGCTGACAGGTTTAGTTTTTCAGAAATTATTCCGATCAATGAAGGGCCCGTAAGAAAACCGATCAATCCTCCGGTTGTTACCATGGCAAAACCTTCCACCGGGCTTACATTCGGAATTCTTCCGGACGTACTGAATAATACAGGAACAATACAACAGCAGCCGAACCCAATTAAAATATACCCGGCAATGGCAATTGAAACAAGTGGGGCAAGCACAACAATTGTAAACCCTGTTGCAGCCAGTAACGCACCTGTAATTACCACTCTTTTACTACCAAATTTTGTAATGATGGTATCACCATTCAGTCTGCCGAGGGTCATTGCTGCAGAAAAACCTGCGTACCCAAGGCCCATGATCTCCTTTGTTCCGTGCAATGATTCCCTCAGGTAAATAGCACTCCAGTCGGCCACACAACCTTCTGCCATAAAAAGCACCATGCAGAGAAAGGAAATACTCAAAATGGACAGCGATGGAAATTTGAGCCCTGACCCCGAATGTATGATTCGATCATGAGCCAACAGATGCTTCCTGTTAAAATAGATCACAGTCAAAATGGTTGCGGCAACCAGTAGAACCTGTACACGCGGCGACAAATTCAGTGCGAAGAAAATAGTAGCGAGTCCTGCACTCACGCCTCCGCCCAAACTATACATACCATGACAGGTGCTCATCATTCTCCGTTTGAATTTTTGTTCTAAGAATCCGACTGTCGTATTTACTGACACACCATTTAAAAAACCATTCATTCCAAAAAGATAGAGACATATCCAGAACATTACGCGATTGACCGAATTGATTTGTAATATCATGATGATCCCAAGGGAAACATAACCAACAACCATCCACTTGCCCACGGGTATCCGTCCAAAGAGTTTTGTAGAAAGTGCGACCCCTGTTAAGGCGCCCAACGGTGAAAGCAAAAGAGAAAGCCCGAGACTTGCATCTGTAAAGCCTAGCCGGTATTTAATCCCTGGGATAGCAGCCACCCATGTTCCGAACAAAAGACTGGATGATGCAAATAGGAATCCAACGGCCAGTACAGGTTTCAGTTTTATGAATGATAAAATGTTCTTGATCATTAATCGCTCCAAATTAGCCTATGTGAGTTTCACGTGCAGGTGTAAATGCTACTGAAACACTGAAGCACAGTGATTTCTCTGTGTTTCTATTATTCTGTGGCAACTTCCGGGCTTTGGGCAGCCATTGCGGCTTTGCCTGAAATCAGCCTTTTTGAAGTCATAAAAAAATTTTGCGTGAAGATAATGAGTTCATAAATAATAGGTACACGAATTACACGAAACTGATGACGTTACCTCTTCTCCAGGAGCCACCACCATCTTTTACGGGGGCGTACTTTATAATTGGTAGTTATATACGTACGGATGTGCTGTATACCTTCGTCAATATCATCTGTCAATAATACGAGTTTCATATCCTCCGTGGATATCGTTCCATGCTTTGCCATCGCTTCGATGGTTTCCATCAGGTCCTTGTAGTATTCTTTGCCAAATAAGACAATCGGAAATTGTGTAATCATTTTTGTCTGAATCAACGTGATCGTTTCAAAAAATTCATCCATGGTTCCAAAACCACCGGGCATTATTATAAAGGCATAAGAATATTTTACCAACATGACCTTCCGGATGAAAAAATATTCGAACGTGATGGAAGTTTGCACATAAGGATTGGTCTTTTGCTCAAAAGGCAATCGAATATTACATCCAACAGATATTCCGCCATTTTCAGATGCACCCCTGTTAGCTGCTTCCATGATCCCGGGACCTCCTCCTGTCATAGTCGTAAATCCAATTTCTGCTATTCGTTTTCCAAACTCTCTTGCTTTTTCATAAAAAAAATCGTTTTCCTTAAATCGTGCAGAACCAAAAACAGTGATACAGGGCCCCACAAAATGAAGCGTCCTGAAACCCCTGATAAATTGCCGGAATACTTTCCAGGCAAATCCTAGTTCATAGCTTCGGCTTTTGGGGCCTTCCAGGTAAACGTGCACTTTTGGGGGAATGATCCGGGTATTTTTTTCCTTTGTCATAGTAGCCATTTGACGATAATAAAAATAGAAACATTTTGGTTGCTTCTGGTTTCTGGTTGCTTGTATCTTGTTCCCCGGGTCTTGTACCCGTGCCTTGTAACTTACCTTTGCTTTTTATTTTTTGAGAACACTTCATGCGAATTATTTCTTATAATGTAAATGGCTTGAGAGCGGCGATCAGTAAAGGCTTTCTTGAATGGTTGAAAACCGATCCGGCCGATGTGATATGCTTGCAGGAGATAAAAGCGCAGAGAGAAAATGTAGATCACAAGTCCTTCCAAGACCTGGGATATTCGGATTACTGGTTCAGTGCAAAGAAAAAGGGATATAGCGGTGTAGCCGTATTTACAAAAATAAGACCTGGGAATATTCAATACGGTACAGGATATAAGGTGAGTGACGATGAAGGCCGGGTATTGCAACTTGATTTTGATGATGTGCACCTGATCAATGCTTATTTTCCGTCAGGTACAACTGGTGAAGAACGGCAAACATTCAAATATGCCTGGCTTGATGAATTTTTTTTGTATCTCAATGAGCTGAAGACAAAATATTCGAAAATAGTTTTGTGTGGCGACTATAACATAGCCCACAAAGAGATCGACATCCATAATCCAAAAGGGAATATAAAGACTTCCGGATTTTTGCCGGAGGAGAGGGCGTGGATGGACAAATTTTTTGCCAATGGATGGATCGATTCATTCCGCATCCATCATGCCGAGCCACATCGTTATAGCTGGTGGAGCCGGCGCTTCAAAGGTGTGCGGGCAAGCAATAAAGGATGGAGAATTGATTACATCAATGTAACGGAATCTTTAAAGGAAAATGTTTTGGACGCAGATATCTATCCGGATGTAATGCATAGTGACCATTGTCCGGTTTATGTTGAGCTGAAGTCCTAAATCCCTAACCCTTGCGCCAGAGGTACAGCGTCGGCGCAAAGTGACTTTTTTAAACTCAACAATGAATGGAATAGAGATAAGACAAACTAATTTCGTCATAAACAGATTAATCAATCTTAAATATTGTTTTAGAAAAAATAAAAATGGAAGCATCAGGCAACTCCCCCTTAGAGGATGAGAGCATCATTTATAATACCACTATTAAGGTTGACCCCCAAATAGAAAAGGAATGGATCGTTTGGCAAAAGGATATTCATATTCCGGAAGTAATGGCAACCGGTCTTTTTAGCGACTTTAAATTTTTTCGTTTACTCGAGCAGGACGAAACTGATGGCATCACTTATGTGATTCAATACTTCACTTCATCCATCGACCTCTACAAAAAATATATCGATGAGTTTGCATCATTATTGAATGAAAAAGTCTTTGCAAGATGGAGCGATCGGTTCATTTCATTTCACACTGTGATGAAGATTGTGAATTGAGTGTGCAAAGATTTTATTTAATACCGGTTCTCCAAAAACAATTTATATTCTTTCAAACCCTTTACTGGCAAGCTTTTCAGGCTATGTCGCTGAAATACAACACCGTCAAGGTTTTTGTGCGATTAAAACAATCGATCGTTCAGTTTCGGGAAAAAATGATTTTGCTGTAATCCTTGCCGGATAAGGCTTCGGTGAATTTTCAAAAAAAGGAAAATTGAAAGAAAAAAATTTTGTTGCAATTGAAAAGCATCTAAATTTGTCGTCCTTACAAAAACGCTTAAACTTAATATTATGAACAAAGCTGAATTGATTAACAAAGTTGCCGATGATACCGGCGTTACGAAAACTCAGGCTAACGCTGCTTTGGATTCCTTCATCGAAGCAGTTACAAAAACACTAAAAGGCGGTGGTAAAGTTACTCTCGTTGGATTTGGTACTTTTTCGGTATCCAAAAGACAGGCCCGTAATGGTCGCAACCCTCAAACTGGTGAAGTAATTAAAATTAAAGCAAGAAAAGTGGCTCGTTTTAAAGCTGGTAAGGAGCTATCTGCAAAGCTGTAATGCTATTGACAACTTTTTTAAGGAGCCCCGGCTATTTTTTTTCAGTTGGGGCTTTTTTAATAACTTGATATCAACTCTAAATTATTATTATGGGAAAAGGAGATAAAAAAACAAAAAAAGGAAAAATTTTCAAGGGTTCATTTGGAAAAAGCCGTCCTGCGAAAGTGAAAAAAGCGACGAAGAAAAAGTAGGGGACTTGGAATTGGTAAATTAGGAATTCGATAACTGCAATTTTGCCTGGATCTTCAAAACTAATTCTAAATCCCAAATTACGAATTCCATTTAAGGTGCCAGCCTTTCGATCTTCCAGTTTCCATCATCGAGCAAAGTGTATTGTATCCGGTCGTGCAGTCTTCCCGGCCTGCCCTGCCAGAATTCGATGATGACAGGTCTCACAATATATCCACCCCAATGGGCGGGACGGTGAACGGTTGTATTTTCAAATTGCTCAAAAGCTTGTTTATATTTTTCATCAAGCCATTGCCTGCTCTCAATGACCTGGCTTTGTGGGGAAGTAACCGCGCCTACCTGGCTTGCCTTTGGTCTCGATTGAAAATAATGATCGCTTTCTTCGCTGCCTGTCTTTTCAACAATACCTGTTATTCGTACCTGCCGTTCTATCTCTTTCCAAAAAAAAACCAAACATGCTTTTGGGTTTTCTGATAGCTGCTGACCTTTGAAACTATCATAGTTTGTAAAAAAAATAAATCCCTTTTCTGAAAATCCTTTCATGAGCACTGTTCTTGCCGACGGCATTCCATCGGCCGAAGCGGTTGCGAGTGTCATGGCATTTACTTCGATGATCTTTGCCTCCACCGCATCCTGCCACCATATATTGAATTGCCTGATCGGATCAGTATCAATATCTGCTTCCGCCAGTGCCTTCTGAGTATACTCTTTCCTGATCCCGGCTGTCTGTTCATCCATGATTCGAGTTTTTTTCAAAATTACGAGTGTTATAAGTATGCCACGGTTGACATGGCGTTTTCAAGATTATTGAATGCACAACCTGGCATACTTGGCATTTTAGCAAAATTACCGTGGTGTCAAATTACAAAGCCCCTGGCGGGGCTTTGAGAAAAATTTATTGATTTACTTGTCGCTTTAGGAATTGGTTCTCTTCTGAAACTACATTCAACATACTTTCCAGTTCGCCGATCCGTCTTAGCTGGTGCTCGAGTTTTTTATTGGCATCGGCTACCACCTGCAGATCATTATTTAATTCTTCGAGATAACCTACCCGTTTCTGTAACTGTTGCCTCTGGAAGTTGGCTTCCCTGAATTTGTCCTCCACTTCGTTCAGACGGAGATTTAACTGCTGATTTTCTGCCGTCATCGCCTGCAATTTTGCTTTATAGTCCTCGTATTCATGAAGAACTTTAATGTGGGCTTCTTTAAGATCTTCGTATTCCAGGCTTATCATCTTGCTGGACGACAGTTGTGACTCCAATTTTTGCATTTTGCTTTGCAGCGTGTTGA
>DASYSW010000048.1:0-8590 GCA_036002905.1 Chitinophagaceae bacterium | reverse complement strand
ACGATTCTCATTCGCCTGGGCATATTAACCAAAGCATTGGTTATTTCTTTCACTCCACCGCCAATTCCATTATTAGCTGCTTTTGTCTTTTCCTTGAAGGCCGCGTCAGAAGGTGGATACTCTTTTGAGGTAAATACAGTGTATAAAACGGCTACCAGAAAAAAGAATGCACCGGTATAAAACGAGAGTTTTACATTTTCCGGAATAAAACCCTTTGCAGCGGTGTTTTCAAAATGAAAAATATTTTTCATGACCCAGGGCAATGAAGAAGCAATGCTTCCTCCCAACCCGATCATAAAACTCTGCATGATGAATCCACGGTTCACCTGTGAATCCGGAAGTTTATCCGTAACAAATGCGCGAAATGGTTCCATAGAAACATTTCCAAAAACATCCATCACCCAAAGCAATCCCGCCGCCATAAATAACGTGCTGCTATGCGGCATCAATATTAAAGCTATGGAGCTTAAGATCGCTCCGACCATAAAATAAGGTCTTCTCCTCCCCCATCGCGGATGCCATGTTCTGTCACTCATGTAGCCAATGATCGGCTGCACCAGAAGGCCTGTTAAGGGAGCGGCGAGAAATAAGATCGGAACCTGGTCGGGATTAGCACCGAGATTTTCATAGATGCGACCCATGTTGGCCCTCTGGAGATCCCACCCGAATTGAATACCGAAAAAACCAACACTCATGTTGATGATCTGGGAGATCGATAGTTTTGGTCTTACTCCCGTGTAGGCTGATGACATAAACAACCGTTGTGTGAAAAATTTGAAAAACGGAAGATAGGAAGTTTATGTAAGACGTACACGTTGCAAAGAGAAATTGTTTCCCTATGTGATGAACCCGATGCCTGGTCGTTTATTCCAGGCCTGCCCGTTTCAAAAAACCCGTCTCAAACATGTTGTGCGAAAAAAATTGCAGCGCTGGAAGAAGCCTCGTTCGCGCGCCGACCGGATAATTATACTTCGGATTTTTTTCATTTACGATCTTTAATACGACGTCTGCAACAGGAGTCGGCGCCGGGGATTTTGCCAATGACTCCGAAAAAAATTGAAACACTTTTTTCCTCGTATCCTCATAGTCTGTTATGTTTTCGTTTCCATACTGAGCACCACGGTCAATATTAGTCTTAAAAAATCCTGGCTCTACAACCGAGACCTTTATGTTGAACGGTCGTAATTCAAGCCTGAGAGATTTATAAAAACCTTCCAGAGCGTGCTTGGATGCGGCATAATAGCTGTTGAACGGAACACCGATTAAACCAATGAGGGAACTGATCGTAATGATCTTTCCGAATCGCTGCTTTCTCATTATCGGGAGAACTGCCTTTGTCATTTTTACGGAACCCCAGAAATTTGTTTCAAATTGCTCATAGGCTTGTTCTATTGCCGTTTCTTCCACGCTGCCTGCGAGTAAGCCGCCCGCATTATTGATCAGTACATCTATTGTTCGAACTTCAGACATCAACGTATCTAAACAATCCCGGATTGACCAGTCTGACGTCACATCAAGAGATAATAACCTGAAAGGGACCTTATCCCTGTGTTTCCCTGGACTCCTGCTGGTTCCATAGACAGTAAATCCTTCATTATGCAGTGTGGTTGCTATCAGCAAACCTATACCAGAGCTTGCCCCGGTCACCAGTATCACCTTATTCTGTTTCATTTTGAGTTATATTTGTACTTGCAATTTACAAGTAAAATATTAATTACTTGCAAAATGCAAGTAATTTTACTAAAATTTAATATTTGTGCCGAAAAAGATCAATTATCGTTCGGATTGTCCCATCAGCTCCTCACTCGATATCTGGGGGGATAAATGGTCGCTACTAATCATCAGGAATATGATGTTCTATGATCTCAATACTTATGGGGAATTTTTAAATGCTCCCGAGAAGATTGCAACAAATATTCTCGCAGACCGTCTTCTAAAACTAGAAGAAGCTGGGTTAATTACGAAAGAGGAGCACCCGGAAAGTAAAGCGAAAATATTTTATAAGCTTACCCCGATGGGCATCAATTTGCTTCCCGTTATGACGGAGATCAGTCTCTGGGGAGATAAATATTTTAAAATTGCGCCGCAGGCCAGGGCGCTGACGAAATTGGCAAAGAAAGATAAACCTGGTTTTATAAAATCTCTGTCAGAAAAACTTTCTAATGTCGGAACGAAGAGTAATCGCTGACATGGTTTAGATCACAAATCCATTGGGTATCACTGCTCCTTTCTTCAGCACGACTACCCCATCCTTGATCGTGTATAAGGAATGATCTGAATTTTCCAAATGACTACCTCCATTGATGCGCACATCATTTCCAATGCGGACATTTTTATCAATGATAGCATTGCGTATGTAGCAGCGATGACCAATGCCCAGTAAGGGGATGCCCGATTTATTCGCACTCGCAATATCATCAAGGGTTTCAAAATAGTCATTGCCCATTACGTAGCTACTGACAACGGTAGTACCGTGTTCGATCCTTGAACGAATACCGGCAACACTGTTTTCAATTCGCGAAGCATTGATGATACAACCTTCAGCGATCAGGGTCTTCTCAAGCGTAGTGCCGCTGATCTTTGCAGGAGGCAGCATACGGGCCCTTGTATAGATGGCTTTGCTGTTGTCAAATAAATTAAATTCGGGAAGATCGGCCGTGAGATTAAGATTGGCTTCAAAGAAAGAATAGATATTCCCGATGTCTGTCCAATATCCATCATACTGATAACTGGCTATTTTATATTTCTGAATGGATTGAGGGATGATCTCCTTGCCAAAATCAGTCCCTTCCTTGTATTCGGACTGCAAAAGATCGAACAACATCTTTCTCGTAAAAATGTAAATCCCCATCGACGCGAGGTAAACCTTTCCTTTCTTCTTCATTTCTTCACCGGTATCACTCGCCCAATCTGGCAACATATCCTTCTTTGGTTTTTCCGTGAATGAAGTAATGTAGCCTTCATCATTTTTTTTCATGATGCCAAAATCGGATGCGTCCCTGGCAACAACAGGAATAGTGGCAATGGAAATGTCAGCCCCCATTTTTTTATGGTTCTCCAGCATCTCGTTAAAATCCATCTGGTACAACTGATCACCTGATAATATCAGTACGTAATCACTTTCGAATGGCCCAATATGCCGTAAACACTGCCGCACAGCATCCGCAGTACCCTGGTACCAGGTTGGGTTATCAGGAGTTTGTTCGGCAGCAAGTATATCCACAAACGCAGAACTGAACGCACTGAAATGATAGGTGTTCTTGATATGCCTGTTCAATGAAGCAGAATTGAATTGCGTCAGGACAAACATCCGGCTGATGCCGCAATTGATACAATTCGAAATAGGAATGTCGACCAACCTGTATTTACCTGCAATAGGAACGGCTGGCTTGGAGCGGCTTGCTGTCAGAGGATAGAGCCTTGTGCCGGCACCGCCTCCCAAAATGACTGCTAAAATTTCCTGGCTCATATTTAGATGATAGTTATATAGATGATAGATGATAGTTTTCCCTGATCTTATTTTTTGTCTTTGTTGTCTTAATACTTGCGATCAGCATCTTCAATAATTCCGCAGAATCTTTCTTAATTGATTCTGTGCAAATAACAGGTCAAGCCAATAACCGCACTCATTCATTTCTTTCAATCCTATGTTCAATTTATGAAGAAAATCTTTTCTACTTTCAGCATGTTCCGCTTCTCTTATCATGGCTCCGACCGAAGTGCCTGCCCTTAAAATTTGTTGGGATAGCTGGAATTCACTATGCTTTTGCCTCAGATACTGATTAAGTTTAATGACCCTGATTGCAAAGTCAAAGCTTTTTGCCTTAAGAATGCTCTCTTTGCTCATAATTTTCATTTTTAGTTTTGAGGATAAGGTTGTCGGCCCAAAACTAAAGAACTATCATCTATCCACTATCATCTATCATCTATCAGCTACTTCAACGACTGGTACAACTGCACATACTCCTTCGCCGACGCTTCCCATGAATGATCGATGCCCATCATGTATTGCTGCATCCAGCTTAATAAATTTTTTTTGTGATAATAAAGATCAATGGCCCGGCCGACAGAATACGTAATGTCTCCTACTGTAGGCCGGTCGAACCGGATGCCAAAGCCCTGGTAATCCCCAAAATCTTTCACCGTGTCGATCAGGCCCCCGACACTCCTCACCATCGGAACCGTTCCATATCGAAGCGCATACATTTGGTTTAATCCGCAAGGTTCCACACGACTCGGCATCAAAAGAAAATCTGCACCGGCATAAAGCATGTGGCTCAGCGGCTCACTGTAGCCAATATAAGTATTGACATAACCGCCAAACTGGTGCTTTATGCTTTCCAATTGATCTTCGACGTGAGGTTCACCCGAACCAAGCACCAAAAAATTACAATTGCCATGGTGCTGGTAGATAGACGAGCTTATACTGTCGGGTAACAGGTCAGCTGCCTTTTCCCCAACCAACCTCCCCACGAAAGCAAAGAGAGGTTTTTCGACGTCCAATCCAAATTGCCCGCAGATCTCTTTTTTATTTTTAAGTTTCCCTTTCTCTACCTTTTCAGCATCATAATTTTTAGCGATAAAATTATCCGCGTTGGGATTCCATACATCTGTGTCAATGCCATTCAATATGCCGGTAGTCTTTCCTTTCTCATACTCAAACAAACTTTCAAGGCCATTCGCCATGTAATTTAGTTCACCCAAATAGCTTGGGCTTACTGTGGTTACTTTCCAGGCACATTTTACCGCCGCCGCCAGTGGATTGATAGAATGATTCCACTCCAGCAATCCCCCCTTCCATGCGTCCCACGCAGGCAGGTAATAACTTTTGTCCCATCCCATCCAGCCCTGGTATTGCGCATTGTGAATGGTAAAAACTGTTGGAATATCAGATAAATGTTTGAAAGCATAACAGTGCTGCAGCATAAAAGGGATAAGTGCGGTGTGATGATCATGCGTATGAATGACATCTGGCTTATGCTGCCATTGATTGATCCAGTCGCAAAAAGCTATTTGAAAAGAAGTAAAACGTTCAACGTCGTCGTCATAGCCATACACTCTTTCCCGGTCCAGCAAACCATTTATATCAATTAAATAAAGATCAAAGCCAAGCTTGTTTGTTTTTTCTTTGATCACATTGTAGTTAAACCAATGCGGCCCCAAATACTGGCTCGATTGGTGAACAACTTCCCATTCATTCTCATACAAAAATTTTGTGCGATACATCGGCATCACAACCTTGGTAACATGCCCCTCTTTTGCCTGGTATTTTGGCAATGCTCCTACTACATCTCCAAGCCCGCCCACTTTTGCCACCGGGTAACATTCTGCCGAAACATGAATAATCTCCATACTGAAATTTATTTCATTCCTGCTTTATATCCTTTAACCGAATAATAAAGTATATAGAAATAACAGGGAATCATTAACACAAAGAACACCGTTTGAAAATTGTAGTGTTCTTTCAGGCTAGCAAATGCTTTTGGAATGATCGCACCACCCACAATTCCCATGATCAAAATAGCCGCTCCTTTTTCTGTAAATCGTCCAAGGCGATTGATCGCCAGTGGAAAGATCGACGGCCACATCATGGCATTGGCAAATCCAAGTGCTGCGACAAAACCAACAGAAATATAGTTTGAAGTTAAAAAAGCTCCGGCTGTAAATAAAATTCCTAAAATGGCCGAAACCGTAAGGGCCTTTTGCTGGGAAATATATTTCGGAATGGAGAGCAACCCGGCAATGTAACCAAGCAACATGGCTCCCAGTGTAAACGATGTAAAATATTTTGTTTGATCGGTTGGCATGTTAAACCCTTTACCGTAAATGCCGATCGCATCGCCTGCCATTACCTCCACTCCTACATATACAAAAATGCAAAATGCGCCCAACCATAAATGAGGAAACTGAAAAATGCTCGTTTTGTTTTTCTGCGGAGCTCCTTCCGGGGCCACATTGGCTTCAGATCCCTTTATTTCGGGAAGCGGCGATCGAAGGATCCATAAGGCAAGAGCCAAAAGTACAACTGCCATGATAAGATATGGCACATAAACTTTTGAAGCGAAATTATTTAAAATAACCTCTTTGGCCTCTTCTGTCGGAGCACCATTTACTTTTTCTTCAAGCTTGTCGATCCCTTTCAACACAAATAGACTAAGGATGATTGGGCTTAGTATTCCAGCTGCTTTGTTGCAGATTCCCATAATACTGATCCTCTTCGCTGCACTTTCGATCGGCCCAAGTATGCTGACATATGGGTTCGATGCGGTTTGAAGGAGCGACAATCCTGATCCGATGATGAAGAGTCCCGTGAGTGCCAATGTATAATTGCGATGAGTAGCAAATGTGCCGAAGACAAACGTGCCAACAGCCATCACCAATAGTCCAAGAGCCATTCCTCTTTTCATATTTGTCTTTTGAAGTATCCAGGAGGAAGGCAACGCCAAAAAGAAATACGCCATATAAAATGCAGTCGTCACCAAAAATGCCTTAGAATCTGTATCTAACCGGAAGGCAAGCTTGACGTAAAAAATGAGCGGGCCATTGATCCAGGTTACAAATCCAAAAATGAAAAACAACAATGCAATAATGGCCATCGAAGTTGCATAGTTAGTTTTGGCTGTAGAAGAGGTCATTGAACTAATTGAATTTTATTTAATAGGTATTAACCATACATACAAGACATACAAGACATACAAGACATACAAGGCATTTAAGGACACGAGTGACTAGCTTGTATGTCTTACATGCCTTGTATGGTTCAATTAACTACCGGGATTGCGATAAGGACCAGCCGGAATTTATTTAAACATAAGAACAATTTTTCAAATCTCAGTTATTCCCGTATTTACCCGGCTGTTTCAAATTTTTTATAATAAATTTTTCCATTGGTGATTTCTGTTTATTTTGAGTAAATTTTTAAATCTCCGAAGGAGTTCTTCGGCAAAACGATTGCATTATGGCAACAGCAATGGCATCCAGCCGCCCGGTAGCCTCATCTGGCGCCCATGTTCCAACCAATTACGGAGCGCTCAGCACCCTGGTAATAGTCTTCTTCTTCTGGGGATTTATTGCTTCCGGTAACAGCGTGTTCATTCCTTTTTGTAAGCATTTCTTTCACCTCGACCAGTTTCAAAGCCAGCTGGTGGACTTTGCTTTTTATACTGCTTATTATATAGGTGCCATGTTCTTGTTTATTTATGGTGCTTTTGGCGGAAAAGACCTTGTTGCAAAATGGGGTTACAAAAAAAGTATCGTGTATGGTTTATTGTTTTCGGCCTTAGGCGCTGCTGCCATGATCATTGCCGTGAATGCAAACACTTTTGCCGGTATGCTGGCGGGTTTGTTTATTGTTGCGCTTGGGTTTTCGTTGCAACAAACAGCCGCACAACCTTTCGCGATTTCGTTGGGTGATCCTTCCACAGGCATGGGTCGTGTGAATCTTGGTGGCGGAGTAAATTCCTTTGGTACGGCTATCGGACCCATCGTTGTTGCTTTTGCATTATTTGGCACAACAGCCGCCATCACTGATGAAAAAATTGCCTCGCTCAGCCTGAGTAAAGTTATTATCCTTTATATAGGCGTTGGTCTGTTGTTCATTGCTGCTGCTGCTCTTTTCGCTTTCTCGAAAAAGGTTCCACCAGGCATTTCAACAGAAAAAACAGAACCTGCAAACAAGGCCCTCTATTCTTTATTAGTCATGACAGGGTTGTTGATCATCATGTTTGTTCCTGTGTTTAATAGTTATAAGACGGACCCGGCTATTTTGACCGATGTGGAAAAGCATGATCTTGAAACTTACCGCATGAAGTGGTTGCTTGGTGCGTTAGCTATTGTTGTGATCACCCTTCTTTTTTCCAACCTGCGTGCACAGAAAAAACCAGAGGGTTGGGGCGCAATGCGATACCCTCAGCTTGTTTTAGGCATGCTTGGCATTTTTGTTTATGTAGGCGTCGAAGTAACCATTGTAAGTAATTTCAGCGAGTTGTTGAAGCAACCTGATTTCGGAGGTTATCAGTCGTCCCAGGTAGCGCCATTTATTTCCATGTATTGGGGAAGCTTAATGATTGGTCGATGGACCGGGTCTATTCCCGTTTTTAATTTCAAAGAATCAACGAAACAGATCCTCATGTTCGTCGTCCCCCTTGTTGCTTTTGGCATTGTGATCGGTATCAGCGCCGTTTCGCAATACGATGTACAACCTTTATACTATTATATTGTGTGTGTTTTTGTTCAAATGTTAGCGTTCTATCTCAGCAAGAGTAAACCTGCAAGAACTCTGATGATCTTCGCTTTGCTTGGCCTGCTGGCAATGCTGATCGGCCTGTTTAGTAAAGGACAAATAGCAGTATACGCCTTCCTCAGCGGCGGTTTGTTCTGTTCCATCATGTGGCCGGCCATTTTCGATCTGTCGATCCTTGGTCTTGGAAAATATACCACACAAGGCTCAGCTTTTCTTATTATGATGATTCTTGGTGGTGGAATTATTCCCCCAATACAAGGGAAGATCGCCGACTATGTACAATCAAAATCTGCTGTCGTCGGTTATGGTATTCATCAATCCTATTGGGTACCTGTTATTTGTTTTGCC
>DASYSW010000047.1:0-2655 GCA_036002905.1 Chitinophagaceae bacterium | reverse complement strand
TATGCGTAGCACCCGCATCAACAGCGTTTTCCAGCAATTCTTTTACAGCACTCGCAGGACGTTGAATTACTTCTCCCGCGGCTATCTGGTTCGCAAGGTTATCCGGTAATAATTGTATAATATCCGCCACAATAACTTTCCTCAAATTTTAGAACGGCAAAAATAATCTTATTAAAATTATCAGGAAGAAGAGAAGTTTTTGTTAACCGGCGATATTGTTGCTATCGGGCTTCCGTTGCGTCGCACTCTTGTGCGCTTGCCACGCTATTGAGCCCGACTGCACGTTTGCAAAGCGGGATTCAGTTGCCATGCAGCTTGAGCTTCCCATTCTGCCTGCGAACCTGTAGGTTTCTCCAAAGAAAGGAGGGGTTGTCTCTCTGTGTCTCTCCGTGCTCTCCGATTCTCTGTGGTTAGAATAATAACCACAGAGCCACAGAGGGCACGCAGGAGCACGGAGTTTATCCTTCCATTTTTGGTTACTGGATTAATGATGAGCCCTTAAAATTCTACGCTTGAATACGGTTAAACCTATAAATTGAAAACCATATCAACACGATCATCGTTGCAGCCATGACTGTAAAATCAACGGGCAGTCCAAAATGAGATTGATTCACCAGGCTTGCACGCATGGCGTCTACAGCATATGTCAATGGATTTGCGGACGCGATTACCTGCATTACTTTTGGAACGTTATCGAGAGGGAATAGAGCACTTGATAAAAAGAAGAGTGGTATCACCAAAAAATTAGTGATCGCCATAAATCCCTGCATGTCGTTTACAATAGCGCCGATGCCTGAACTAAAACTTACCATCGTAACAGCCAGCATCGACATTACAATTAATGTAATCCCCAACATACTCCAACTGTAAGGATGAAATCCAAAGATCAATGCGATGACGAATAACACAAGTCCCTGGATCACGGCGATCGTCGCGCCACCGAGTGAACCACCCAACATTACTTTCAATCTCGATACAGGTGCAACAAGAGTTTCTTTCAAAAATCCAAACTGTTTGTCCCACATAATATTTATTCCCCAGAAAATGGAAGTGAACAAAATTGTTTGTGCCACTACACCCGGGACAACGAACTGGATATAACTTCCTCTTCCTGCTTGCTGAAAAAGTGCATTGAATCCAAAACCAAGTGTAAGCAGGTAAACGAGCGGTTGCACCACGCTTAGTACCATTCTTACTCCCGAGCGTTTATAACGTTTCATTTGCCGAAGCCATAAGATAGAGACTGTATTCATGTGAATGTTATTTAGTGAGTTGATCTTATTCGTGCGTTTGAATGCCACAAGCTGCAAGCCGCAAGCCTCAGGTGCTTTTAGCTGCTTGCAGCATTAAGCGCGTAGCTTGCAGCCCTTCTACCGCCTTCTGTTGGCAATCACCTTTCTTATCATCTCCTTTCTTCCTGCCGCTGTGTCCAGCGTTTCATCCCGAACCGTTTTTCCCGTCAGTTCCAGATAGGCCTCTTCCAAGCTATCGGTGCTTGTTTGATTTTTTAAATGTTCAGCATCACCCATCGCTACCAGTTTCCCATGATCAATAATAGCAATACGATTGGCGATTGCTTCCGCCTCTTCCAGGTAGTGCGTGGTAAAGAAAATGGTCATCCCTTCTTTCTCGTTCAGCTTTTGCACGTAGTTCCACAAAAGATTCCTTGTTTGCGCATCAAGACCCAACGTCGGTTCATCTAAAAACAAAATCCTCGGATGATGTAAAAGGCCTCTTGCGATTTCCAGTCTTCGTTTCATCCCGCCGGAAAATGTTTTTACAATAGAATTGCGCCGATCCCATAACTCCACCAACTGCAATAATTCTTCTGTCCTTTGATTCATCGTTTTTCGATCAAGGCCGTACAGCACGGCATGCAGCTGCATGTTTTCAAATGCCGTTAACTCGTCGTCAAGACTTGGGTCCTGGAAAACAATTCCAAAAACTTTCCTGGCCTCATCCTGCTCTTTGTTCACATCATGACCGGAAAGAAAAAGTGACCCGCCGGTAGGTTTCAATAACGTTGTCAGCATTTTGATCGTGGTGCTTTTCCCCGCCCCGTTGGGCCCGAGGAAAGCAAAGATCTCTCCCGCACTGACATCAAAACTGACGTCATCGACCGCTGTTACTTCCTTAAATTTTTTTGTGACGTTTTTTACAGAAATGATCGGTTGCATAAGTTGTTTTATTTTTCGGATGACGAACACGATCCGCTAATATTTTCGGCAATCAGTTTTCCGGATTATAAAGCTATAGGCCAGGACCGGATAGGACGACGCAAAATAGGCAAACAGCAAAAATAACGCGACGAAATTGAAAAAAGGGCGGTAAAAATGACGGGCTGGCCACACACTTCAAGCCATAAGCCGGGAACATGTAGCGTGCACCTTATCGCTTGCAGCTGTTTTACTCTCAAATGATTTTACTGGTTCAAAATCTTACCGCGCCTTCATGTCACGAATCGTCTTTATCTTTCCGCCATTAACCAACTCGAAAATATTCTTATGCTCCGTTTCGTGCCCGGTCTTATTTTCCTTTTATTATTTGTGTCAGCCTGCACCAACAACACAGTCGGCAACCGAAAGGATATTGATCCGGATGCGGTCTTTTTTGAATATATCATCCGTGGCGATGAAGACGATAGCAATGTCACTC
>DASYSW010000046.1:0-3471 GCA_036002905.1 Chitinophagaceae bacterium | reverse complement strand
CTTTCATTTAATTTAAACGACTGGGCCAAGGACAAATAAACTCAATGAAGATTCCAACTAAACTTCAAGAAATCAACGACTACCTGGCCACGCTGGAACTGCGCAATTATTCCCCGGAGACGATCACAAAATACCGGCAGGTCCTTGAACAGTTAGCTCACTATTGCTCTACGAATAATCTTGATCTGCTAACGATCACACAAAAGGATATCCGTCAATTTAGAGGCACGCTAAAAGAGAAGGGGTTAAAGGCTGTATCGATCAATGGTTACACCGATGTGCTCAAAACATTTTTTGAGCACTTGAAGAAAAACCAAAGACCAGACAATCCAGCCAGAAAAATTCCGCGTCACAAACAAGACAAGCTACAACCGAGTAACGTGAAGGAAAAGGAGCTGCTTGACTTGCTGGATGCCATCGATAAGGACCCTACACTTTCAGTAACAGATCTCACTATGTTTGAAATCTTGTTGGGTACAGGAATGCGAGTATCTGAAATGTGCAATCTGGATATCGTGGATATTGAAGAGTGGGGTAGAGTGCCCACTAAAGAGGACATTAAAAAATTCGCAGAGAAGTTTCCGAAAAAACCGCTGCCCGACTGGATTCCTGGTATTATTCACATTCGCGTGGCTAAAGGAGGATATGCACGAAAGGTACCCTTCCTGAAATTTACAGAGATCGTTTTGAAAAAATATCTGCAGGTGCGGGAGCAAAACAATTTCACCTCGCCGTATTTGTTTTGTAATCTCAGCGGCGGCCGGATGAACCGCGGAAACGTCTACAAAATCATAAAACCATTTCTGGACCTTACAACATCTCCGAAAAAAGGGCCCCATACACTTCGTCACACGTATGCCAGTCACTTGATCAACAGGGGAGCGAACATTGCCGTCGTAAAAGATCTCCTCGGCCATAAATCGGTTCGCACTACCCAACTTTACACTCACGTAGATATCGAAGCCAAAATAAGAATACACCAGGCAGCACACCCTAGAGCGTAATATCATTTGTTTATGACCGAAGGAAAGCACAAAATCACCGGTGAAAGAGTCAATGCCGAGCATCTGGTCGGAGTTGAGGGTGTAGATATTCACGCCTACTGTTGTCCGGGATGTGGATACCCTCTTCAACTTTGTTCCTATCGTCCAACCAATAAAAACCGGGCCCACTTCAGGGAAACTGCAGGACACTCGTTGAGTTGTATGTTACTCATGCGTGCAAGGGTGCTATTAAGAAAAAAGGAAAAAGCAGCAACAAAAATGGGCGAGCGTTACCAGCTCGTCTCAAAACTCATAATCCGAGCAACCAAGCCTGAAGAAAAAACTCCAGAAGGGGAGGAGCAAGGCCAAGATCCAAAGAGCACTGCCGGAACTACATCGAACAAAACCGCACCCGAAAGGGCCGCTCCAACGAACCGCGTGACGACGTTATTTGAAAATATCGTTGATGATTTTCTTGATTTCCATGAAGAACGACACCTGTCGCCGCTGAGCGTGCCCGGAGTCCTTGGCGACAAATACCACACCGTGTTCGCAAAGATCAAAGCGCCGGCCGCGGCCGACTACCGGGATACAAAAATCTACTACGGTGAGCTGCTGTTTTCACAAAAGCCCACCATGCAAAATGGCTTCATCGAAATTCCGCTAGCCATTGGTACGTGGGAAATAGATCCCGTTGATAAGCGCAAGAAACTCAAAGACGCACTGATCGTTCGTGTTGACTTCAATGGTGCTGAATCCAGGCGTGTGAACCAAGCCATGCATTCGCTTGAGATCACGCGCATTGAGCAAATTGAACAATTTGAAAATCGTGACATTAAAAAAGATAACAAGCCAAAGGGTTATGCGTTCTTCCTTGGTCGATACATCGATGGTCGTGGCATTGTAGTTGATTCACCAAACTTGATTTGCTTCCGCTGTACAGAGATACAGATGCCAGAATTTTTAAAAAAGTGAAGGATGCGTGATAATCGGAAGTAACAATTATGTTAAATCAGAAGATAAGCGGCCAAGGCGAGAAGCAAATCGTTGATCTGGAGAAAGGTCGAAGAGATTTCAGGTTCAGCACATTAATGCCATATCTGCTAGCTGTCGGGGGCAAATTTCAAATCAAATAGAAAAATGGGCTTCTTCAAATTTCGCAATCAAAATCATTTCCCAATACTACTCTCGGCTTTGGCCAGTGCTGTCATTCATAGACTCCGTATGGATTGCGAATTTTTGTTGCAGTCACAAAAAAATATCGCAGCAACATTCGCTGATCCCGTTACTATTTCGGAAAAGCCTTATCGGCAAAAATTAAAACACATCACAAAATTCGATAAGCTAATAAGAAAGACACTAAAACCAGAGCAGCTGGATTTCGCTTTCCATGAGTTCTCCAAAATTGAGGTTTGGTTGATGGATTTCAAAATTCGCGAACGTTGGTGGGTTCTGCCTAAAAACGAAAAAGACAAATTTCCAGCTAATGATTTTTACAATAGTGAGCTGGCAGTTGTTTTCAGACCTGATAAAGACGACGATTCGATATATCAGGAATTTGAACGTTTTTTTGTCGGTCCTTCGATAAAAATATCTGAAAGGCTGTTCCGGCCGTTAATGATTGAAAGTGGGATGGATTTAGATCCAGAAGATTCTGAAATGGGTAGCATCGAAGGGCAAATAAGGGAAGTATTAATGTCTCACTGGATTTACCTTTATGTAACTATTGATGATGACATTATTATTCCCGGAATTAATGATCCAACTTGGCCATTAAATTAACTCAAAATCCTCCCTCTCTTCTTATCTGATGGTTTGGATAGTTCAAAACACTTTGGACCTAGTTGATTAAGCTAGCCTGAGTGGCCTATGCAGCTTAGTAAATTTTTCTCTCGATCGTGAACGCGAATTATAAATTATTTCTTCCAATTTCCTACTCGAACAAATCTCGTCAAAAATCACTTCGAGTAATAGACCCCACTCCTCTTTGCCAGCTTCATGGTCCTTCCATGATAACATAAAATCGAAGTTTGTACCATGCCTGAAAAGGCGACCTGGTAAAGGATAATGCTTTCTGTTTCCGATTAAAATACCGTATCGGAGAAAAGGATGAACATTTTTATGTGACTGTGATTTTTGACTATAAGTAATTGCATCATGAGTGGTCACCTTCCCTAGTTTCACTTCAATCACAATTCTTGGCTTCCACGCGTCTCCATTTTTCTCGTAAATCAAAATATCCGTTGTGTACTCCGGAGAAAATGTGTTTAAAGGTTCATTCTCACTATTGTAGGATAATACTTCATTTGAATAAGGGAGGTTTCTCCCATCAGAAGCAAACAAAGTATTATCAGCCCCATTTAGTTCAACCTGTAATTGCTGTATGAATGTTTTAACCCATGACACTTCGCTTACTTTTTCGGTAGCCATCTTCTAGTCAAGTCTATTTGTTGCTGCAAGATAGCCAAACAGATGTCGTGTTACTTGT
>DASYSW010000045.1:0-11590 GCA_036002905.1 Chitinophagaceae bacterium | reverse complement strand
TAACTAACCGATCGTCCGTTTCTGGTCGAAAATTTTACTCGTCTTTGAAATGATATTCGTTTTTTAATTCGCTGATCAATATGTTGGCCTGGTTCAATGTTGAATCTGTATAGCGAAGAACTGTGAGGCGGAGGAATCTTGATCGGACAAGCTCCACATACTGGTTAAACAGGGCCTTATTCTTCGTTAGCAAAGGTGGATCCGATCTTATAAAGGAATCCAGGCGACTATAATTAAAATGTGTAAACTTCGTTGCGTAGATGGTGTTTGCGATTTCGTTGTATTTAAAATCAAACAGCTGCGCCCTTAATTTTCTGACCTCCGTATAAATATTTCTATCCCTAAGCTCGTTTGATTGAATAATGCGGCAAAACCGGTCGTATTTTGCCGCGGCTGATGCCACTCTCCTATTAAAATAGCGAAGCGAACCAGTGCTTTTCATTTGTTGAAAGGTCTCGTCATTAGGCGCAAAGTCACGAAAGGCTCCACCGAATAAACCATACCAATATAGCTTCCCCGATGGAATCTCGGCTGGTTGGGCATCAGAAAGTAGTTGCTGCAATGTGTCGGTCATCCCTGCAGCATAAGAAACATAGTCCCTGTATGACCTCAATTGGGCGGTATCTTCCCGGAGATCCTGCAGCAGGGATTCGGCAAATTCCCTCGCCCGCTGGTGTTCAGATATGCTCTCGCGGATCGTTTCTGCAAAGAAACCCATCGTGACAGCCAGGAATATCATGAGGAATTCCAAAAAATATTCTTTGAATTTTTTCTTTTCTACTTTGGGGTGATGGTGGACTTCCATGTTTTTTATTTTAAATGATATTCTTTGCTTAATAAAGCAACAAGGCCTTTACTCCGTTCAAATTGTATTTTCTCTGTTGCATTCAGGATATCGAACATCATCATTAAGGACCTTACTTTATTTGCGTATTCGATTATAAGCCGTTCATCGTTATTCACCAATTTTAATTGCAAGGAATCTTTAAAAAGAAGTCGTACATATTAAAGCTGCTGGCAAATGTTTTAGCCTTATCATGGTAAAATATTTTTTGGGACATCTTATTTAAATCGTTCATCCAGTCCTGATAAGCTGTTGAATTAAGGTTTATAGCACTTTCATTGAAATTGTCATAAACAGTTAGGCTATCGCGGAAGACTTTATTTTTTATAAGAGAAAACCCGCCGGTATTTTTTATTTGCGAAATGGTTCGATTATTGGGTACGAACATCAAAAGACCGAACGCGTAGGTGAAATTCATGTAGTACAGCCTATGTAGGTCATAAGATTCTCCTTTACCGGCAGCCTGCAATAAAAAGTATAAGCTGTCAAGTTTTTCAAAAATTGCAGCGCTAAAAGGAAGCACGAAATGTAATTGCGCAGTATCGGACACAAGGTCTTCTTTTAACGAAGCAACAAATTCGCCTTCTTTCGATTTATCTGCAAAATGCTCCCTCATATTTTCTGCAAAAAAACCAAGCGTTACTGCGAGGAATATCATTAGGAATTCCAGGAAATATTCTTTAAAGTTTTTCTTTTCTACTTTGGGATGGTGATGTATTTCCATAAATTAATTTAAGTGATATTCTTTTTGCAATGCTTGTATAATTTCGTTGGCTTCAGTCATCATAGTATTATATTCAACCAACGTTCTTTGTTGCGTACTTTGAACAATCGCTGCATAATTGATCCAAACAGCGATCGTTTCTTTATCCGTTTTTCTAAAAACCAGCGGATGAGTAGGTATAATTCCATCTTGTATTTGAATAAGAGACCGGCTATCCATGATCTGCACCTGGAAGGGATTCAAAAGATCGATGATTTTCAGGCCAATATTTTCCCGGGCCACGGCCTTTTTTGCCTGCACATCATAGTTGTTCAGGAGATCTGCGAGGTCTTGTTGAAAA
This sequence comes from Chitinophagaceae bacterium, assembly GCA_036002905.1. Classification (GTDB taxonomy): domain Bacteria; phylum Bacteroidota; class Bacteroidia; order Chitinophagales; family Chitinophagaceae; genus VBAU01. Next base: position 9,682 of record DASYSW010000045.1, on the reverse strand, counting down.
TATCTCAATGAGCCGGAAGCTTTCATTTGTTCATAAGTGCCTGAGTTGTGCTCAAATGGTCTTACTCTTCCCGCGATGCCGGCGCATCTATAAACTATAGTATCCTCCCATTTATCAGGGCCAACGTCAAGCTGTACAAGTAAACTGTCGACCGCTCGTAGCTTTCTATCGCCATAGCCAATGGCTGTTTTTAATGCAGCGGTGTCTCCTTTCAAATCGGCAAGTAGTGAACGGGCAAATTGCTGGGCTCTTCGATGCTCTGCGGCGTGTTCTCTTAGGTTTTCAGCAAGAAACCCTGCAAATACAGCAAGAAACAGCATCAAAAATTCCCAGAGGTAATGGGTGAACCTTTTTCTTGGTGTGTGAGTATGTTGATGTACTTCCATAGGAATTTATTGGAGGTGATATTTGCCTTTACAATATTTAATCAGGCCCGATATTTCATCTTTTAAGCCCGCCAATTGCAGCCGCTGCGCTTTCGTGATCCTTAAATAAACTGATAATTGATTAAACCATTTATTTAAAAGAAACTTGTTATTAGAAAATAAAAGCGGACCGTGTGCCGTCATTTCAGGTGTGATCGTTGATGTCGTACTTCCGTAAGATGAGCCCGGTATTTGCAATAGTGACGCGGCACTTTTAAAGCCGGCCAGTTCATTGAGCGTATTGCGAACGTTATCCTGTGAACTTTGAAATATTGTCGACTGAAAATCCTGGTAACCTTTAAACGCATTTACGTAATTCAACACCCGGTCAGCGTCGTCTTTATTCAGTATTCGAAATCCGCCCGCATTTACAAGCTGAGTTATTGTACGATCGGTAATGGCAAATGACCTGTTGGCTCTTGAATGCAGAATGAGTTTTGTCATGCATTCGGTTGACAATTGATTCATGGTAATTGAGTCATAACATGTCTCCATACCATTTAGCGCAGCAATCTTGTCGTCATCATACAAAAACATTTCGTTTAGCCGTGTTGTGTCCGTCTTTAGATCTTCGTACAATGAAAGCATATATTGCGTGGCCCTTTCCTTTTCTACCTCGTGTTCGCGAAAATTCTCAGCTAGAAATCCACAGAATACCGCGAGGAAAAGCATCAAAAACTCCCAGAGATAATGAGTGAATTTTTTTCTTTCAGTATGTGAATGTGCATGCACCTCCATAAAAAAAATTATTTCAGATGATATTCCAATTGTATAAGTGTCACCAATTCACTGATCCATTTTTTTATTTCATCATATCCCCAATGCATGTTACCATTATAATCTCTTTTCATGGCTATTAATGAATTTTTGAATTCAAATAATAATGTTTCGTGATCTTGTGTTGTTAACGGTATTTTACTTCCCTTCATTAAACTATCGATCCAGGTATCTGCTGAATAAGGTGCCGGGTCGTTATGGTACAAATGGAATATTGCTGTAATGATATCTTCAGAAAAGACTTTGCTTCGAAGACCAATGGCATTTTCATAAAACTTATTATGCTGCTGGGCAATATTCCAGATTGCGTCCATATTGAACTGGTCGTACGCGATAATTTTACTGGCAACCGTTTTGTTACGGATCAATCGAAAACCTCCGGAGTTTTTAAGCTGACTTATTGTTCTATCATTATATCGAAAGCTCCAGTAGTTAAGAGCTGAATTCACATGACGATAAATTTTTGTGAAATCGATATTGGATAACGGGAGGACAATTGCATCAGTAACGGAATCGATGCTATTATTTACTACATCCCATTCTTTTATTGTTGAATCAAGCAAAGGAATATCTGCTTTCAGGTCTTCCAGCATCGTAACCATATATTGCTTCTCCCGCTGATGCTCGACCTGGTGTTCACGGAAATTCTCAGCGAGGAAGCCACAGAACACGGCAAGAAATAGCATCAGGAATTCCCAGAAATAGGTCTTCCAATTTTTCTTTTCCCGTGAGTGTGAATGGTGATGTACTTCCATAATATTATTTTATGTGATACTTTCTTCTTAAATAAGCAAGGAGCCCGGCTGCCTGCTCACGATATTGTTTTTGAAATACGATAGCTGTCATCAGGCTGCCTTTTGAGTTCTCCAGTTTATTATACAACTGCTGAATAGCCGCTTGATCAAACTGAACAAAGACCACCGTATTGGTCATAACAGACTTTGGTATCGCATCTTGAATAACTATTGCGGGGGACGGCAATTTCATGATCTCTTGCGCTTTTTTTACCGCATCCCAATATGCAGTAACATTATAATCAGTTGAAAATTTTACTCCTTTGTAAAAACCGTATACGGCATTTATTGAATCGATCGTTTGTTTATCATGGATCAGGTTGAAACCTCCCGCTTTTAGTTGAATAATGGTATTATCACTTTGCTCGCAATAACCCACATAGGAATAGTAAGGATAAAAATGGTAAAGAAAGCTATCCTGGCTATTAATATTCCGGAGACTCTCAACAGGTATTTTCAACGCACTGTCCAGGTGATCATACCACAATTGCATATAGTATGTTGAGCTATCAAAGGCGGCGACATCAGCTTTGAGATCCGCCGCCATATTTTCCATGTAATGATGGGCCTTTTCTTTATTGATAAGACCCTCCCGGAAATTCTCTGCGAGGAAACCGCAGAACACAGCCAGGAACAGCATCAGGAACTCCCATAGGTAATGCGTAAATTTTTTTCGTTCAGTGTGGGTGTGTTGGTGGACTTCCATAAAAATTTATTTCAAATGATATTCCTTCTTGATAGTCGTCAACAAAGAATTGGCTCTACTTAACATTTCTCCTTTTCCGGTTATCCAGTTCATAATGGCCCCCGCTGACATACGCAGATAAAAATATCTCCCACAAACTTTATTAATAATCACAGGATCGTTGCTGAGCAAAATTGGTTTTTCTTCACAAGAATCCAAATTGCGGAACTGATAGTACAGACTATCTGAGGAGAACATTTTGTCCAATACAAGCATGTCAAACAATTTGGGTGTGAAAAGATACACATCATGTCTATTTTGAAATAGCATTTGTCCCGGCCCACCATTGTTCAATGAAACGTATCGCTGATAATAGGAACCAATGTCATCAACGATCTGGGTGTTGTGGATAAGTCGAAGGTTGCCCGAGCTCTTGAGTTGCTGGAATGTTTCATCTTTCGGTTCGATGGCACCATAAGAAAAAGGAATTTTTCTTGCTAAATTGTAAATCTTGCAGCTCTCAAGATTTCTTTCATTACTTTTTAGTAATCGGATCAGCGTGTCCGTCATCCTGTTTGCCGTGGCGAATTTATTTTGCAGCGCACGGAGCCTGGCCGTGTCATCCTGGAGGTCTCGTACCAGCGACAATATGTACTGTTTTTCTTTTTGTCGGTCCAAAATATGCTCCCGCATATTTTCTACAAAATAACCAAGAGTAACCGCGAGGAAAAGCATAAAGAATTCCCAGAAATAATGGCTGAATTTCTTTCTTTCCGTATGAGAATGTGCATGCACTTCCATAAACTATTTTTTTAACAACTGACGTTCTATGAATTCAAATGTCGCATTGTATGCTTTCAGCCAATTTTTATGTAAGAGAAATCCGTGCACTTCATCAGGCAACACCAATTCCTCAACATGAACACCCTGTTTACGTAATAGTTCTGCCATGTTCACTGATTCACTGAAGGGGACATTCCGATCGTCATCTCCATGTATCATCAGCACCGGGCTTTTCCATCCTTTTACAAAGTATTCTGGCGATGACTCAAAAGCTTTCTTTGCAATAGCCGGATACTTGGCATAATCATACCAGGGGGCGAATGTTGGTATCTCCGTATTCCAGTTGTGGACGCCGTGTATGTCAACGCCGCATGCAAAAAGATTCGAGGCTTGTGCCAAACCGTGTGCGGTAAGATAACCACCGTAGGAGCCACCCCATAATGCGATCTTGTTTCCGTCCACATCAATGCGACTTTTCAAATACTCACCTGCGCCTAAGAGGTCCTTAACTTCACTTGCGCCTGCAGCTCCGTAGTTCAGTGCTTCTCTAAACTCCATTCCATAACCAATGCCGCTGCGATAGTTCAATGACATCACTACATATCCCTTGCTTGCAAAATACTGGTTGAGCGCATAAGCATTGGAGTAATATTGACTGTAATGGAAGCCCAATACCATTTGGCGCCGCGAGCCTCCATGTATAAAAATCAAAGCAGGATGTTTTTCGCCCGCTGTATGACCGGGAGGCAGGAAAAGATCGGCATAAGCATCCCGTCCATCCTTTGCCTTTATTTTTACTGCAACAGGCTGAACCAGGTTGGAAGGAAAATCATTTGGAAAAAATTCTTTCGCAATGTCATGGACTGAACCGTCGGTAGCAACAGCCGGCCACGCCGGTTTAACAGCCGATGAATGTAAAACTGCAAGGCCATTTGCTGTGATAACGGGACTCCATTCAATCCCATCTCCTTTTGTCAGTTGTTCCAATTTGCCATCGGCTACCGATAATTTCCATATATGCCGACGATCGATGTCACCAATGTTGGTTGTGTAATAGACTGTTCTTCTATCGGGCGATACTGTTACATTTTCTATTTCGCCATTGCCGGGTGTAATTAGTTTTATTTTGCCCTCGTTGATGTCAAGTTCGTACAAATGCTGCCATCCGTCTTTTTCATAGGGAAATAACAACCTGCCGCCTTCCAGCCACCATAATAAATTTTCTTCCGTCGGGATATCATTAAAAAAAGCGCTGCCACGGCCGGCAGACGCTCTCCATAATTCTTTTGCCGTACCCGTTGCTATATCATACAATCGTATGCTCCAGGGATTCCCTTCTCTTACCGGAATAAACGGGACGGCATTGTTCATGTGCGGAACACGGATATAAGCAAGCTGATTTCCGTCCGGTGACCATACAGGATAGGTGTCATTGTCCATACTTGTTTCAACGAAATCTACCGTCTTCGTCAGAAAACGATAGATGCCGATAAAAGAATGATCGCCGCGGTTACTTACAAACGCGATCATCTTGCCATCAGGCGACCAGCGAATTTGGGACTGAGCGCCCCGCGATTGAAAAAGGTTTGCAGGTTTTGCTGAAGTATCGGTGAGGGACGCTGTCCATATTTGTCCCCCGGAAATATAGGCTAAAGTTTTCCCTTCAGGCGACATCTTGTAATTGGATCCCTCAATTACTTTTTTCAGTTGCCCACCGGTTTTATCCACGATAAATATATTCCTCGCCGTTGATAATTGCAGAAAGGCAGGGTTGGCGGTTTCGCCGTTGTTATTTGGTGGATTGCCTCTCACAAATATTATTTGACTGCCATCGGGTGTAAACTCAACATTGCTTATTTCTATTCCATTATCATTGCTGTAACTTGTTATCGCCTTTGCGCCAAATGCAGGAGCTTCTGCAACGAAGATATTTCTTGACCCTTTATCATTAAACACCCACGCGATTGTTTTTCCATCGGGTGATCCGATAAGATCAGTGGGAAATGGCGGTGCTAAGTAGTTTTCTATTGTCTGCGAGAAGCAGAACTGCGGAACGATGAGCGCTAGAAAAAATATTTTTTTCATATGTTATCTATTTGGCTGGTGAACTTCCATAAAATTTATTCAAAGTGGTATTCTTTTTTAATTAGTTCAATAAGCTCAACGGCTCATGGTTTGTGATTTTTTTTCGCCCTGCCCCGCTATAAGCGGGATCAGGGTGAGTGTGGTGGTGGACTTCCATATTCGATTTATTCGACGTGATATTCTTTTTTTATTTGCGTGATTAATCGTCTCGTTCTTTCCTCTAGACTTATCAAAGCAATTTTAGTTGCCAGTTTATTTCTTTTACAAAAATGCGCCCGCATCAAAAACTCGTTGATCAGCAAAGGGTTTTTACTTAGCAATGGTGGCTCTCCTTCCGGCATAGAGATCGCCGGATAACCTTTAACCATGGAATCAAAGACATAAACGTCAAAAATTTGCATCATGCTGCTGCGATATTGATTGATCTGGTCAGATTCAAGTTCTTGGTTGGTTTTTAGCCACAGGTAGTGATTATAGTATCCCTGCAGGCTATCGACTACCTGTTGTTTTCGTATTAGGCGAAGACCGGCGGAATTCCTCAATTGCATTAATGTCCCGTCGGTGATATAAAAAAACCTGGGGAGCGTTGCAAAGTCCCTCGCAAAATAATAGATGACCCCTGTTTTGTTTTTATAGTCATTACTACGGAAGATTCGAATAAGTGAATCGGCAATCCGGATTCCGCGGTCTTCATCCGTAATGGTTTTTTGAATATTTATTGTATCCTGGTCCAGGTCTTTGATCAACGAGCGCATATATTGTTGCTCGCGTTGGTGCTCAACAAAGTGCTCCCGTTGGTTCTCCGCTAAAAATCCTGCAAAGACGGCAAGGAACAGCATGAGAAATTCCCACAGATAATGTCTGAATCTTTTTGGTTGAGTGTGCGAATGATGGTGGACTTCCATAGTTTTATTTCAAGTGATATTCTTGTTGCAGGAACTGCATGGTTTTAATGGCAACATCTCTCACCGTCTGTAATCTTGTTATGATGACAATGGACGAAGTTTTATATTGATGAAGAAAATAAGTGATGTCCCCGATCAGGTCCTTGTCAGTAGTGCGCAAGGCTGGATTACCCGGAGGCCGATTTATTTCCATTCCATTAATCATGGTTTCCAATATTTGGCCATCAAATAATTTCGCCAACAACGGGTACAGCGCCGTTACCTCAAGCGTTTCCCTGGTATTTTGAAGATAGTTAACGTAGTCAATTGCCTGGTCATATTCCATGATCGTATTTGAGGCCTTTTGATTCCTGATTAGCCTGAGTCCACCTGAATTCTTTAATTGTTTAATAGTTCGATCATTGGATTGAAAAAGTGTTGACCGCGTAACACGGCGCCCCCAATAGTACGCAGATTGACCATTTGCATTTGGGTCGGGACCGTTTAATAGTTTGATCAAAGAATCCATGATCAATATTTTTGAACTGCGCAGCTGTATGTTTGCGGCGATATTTGAAGTATCCTGCTTCAGGTCTTCAACAAATGATTTAATAAATACCTCTTCTCTTTTGAGTTCGATATAATGTTCACGAAGATTCTCCACCAAAAATCCGGCGGTAACCGCAAGGAATAACATGAGAAACTCCCAGAAGTGGGCTTTCCAGTTTTTTGGCGCATGTGCGTGGGTGTGGTGATGTACCTCCATTTCAGGTTTGTCGTTTGTGGTTTATAGTTTATCGTTTATTCAAGTTTGTAATTTTTTCGGAGTTCATCCAGTATCCTGTGGTTAGCGACCGCGTAATCTTTCATTTGAAGGGTTCGGGTGGAGACCATCATTGTTTTGTAAAACATCACCATGTTGCCTGCTTCTTCCCTGTTAAATGCTGAAAGGTTTAAAATATCCGCTTTGATAATCGTATCGCTGTCCAGGTAGAGATGAAGAAGATCAAGGTAGTAAGCATTGGGGCTCATCTTGCGCACGTTGTCCACCCATTTAAAGTCGTAGTGTTGGAGAATAAAGGGCTTTATGGGGTTGGCGAAAAATTGATATTCCTGTTCATTACGATACCGGACATTGTTGATGGCCACGCTGATATCCCCAAACAATTTTTGCAGTTCTGCCTCTTTAAAATACCTGAGTGAACCGGAGCTCTTTAACTGGCTAAGAACGCCGTCCTTTGGTTCGAAAGTGTAGCTGTTAATGAGATAAAATACAGTGGTATAGGCCGGGTAAAATTTTTTTGGGAGATTAGTTAGCGAACTATCTTTAAGAAAGCTATACATGTAGTCGCAGTCTCGTTCCTTATCTAACCGCGCAGTCATTTTTTTTGAAAAAGCAATTGAATCTGCGTAGAATTCAGAATACAATTCCCTGGCGTATTGTTTTTCACGTTCATGTTCCACTTTTGTTTCCCTTATGTTTTCAGCGATAAAACCAAGGAATACTGCGAGGAACAACATGAGGAACTCAAGCAAGTACTCACCCCATTTCTTTTTATGGGTTATATGATGTGGATGATGTGTTTCCATGTCGTTAGTTCGGGTTCGATATTCGACGGTTGACGTTTTTTAGGTTCGTGATGGTCCCGGGAATGTTTTTTGATCTGCAAACGTTCAAATAGGAGGCGGCTGAGAGTAAATAAATATAAACTATATTTTCTTTTGCTGAGAGGTCATTTAGCTTTCCTTTTTACAAAGCAATTCGTATTTTCACCCCGCTTTATCTTTGTAAAAACTGTGAAGCATGCAACTGAAACAAGTCACTACGGTTGATAGCATTGACCCGGAAGTGTTCAGAAAAGAATTTTATGAACCGTGTTTACCGGTTGTCATCAAGAACCTCTCAAGAGACTGGCCTGCACACACTAAATGGAACTGGGACTACTTTAAACAACTGGTTGGTGACAAAAGAGTACCGTTATATAATAATGTAAAAAGTGACGCCTATACACCGATCAATACGGCCGACGATTATAAGACGTTTGGGGAATATATTGACATGATCAGCCGGGGACCGGCCGCCTGGAGGATCTTTTTGTTCAACATATTTGACCATGCACCCGAGCTTACCAGGGATTTTACCTGGCCGGAGCATCTGATGAAAGGCTTTGTAAAAAAATACCCGATGCTGTTTACGGGTGGTGCTACATCCATCACTCATATGCATTTCGACATCGACCTCTCTCATATTTTACATACTCAATTTGGCGGCAGAAAAAGAGTACTGCTGTTCCCGTTTGAAGAACAACACAAACTTTATCGCAAGCCGTTTGAGGTATTAAGCCTGGCTGACTTTTCACATTATCATGAGGGCAACGGCACACCTGATTACAAAAAATTCCCGGCTTTAAAACTCGCGCAAGGATATGACCTTATTCTTGGCCATGGGGATACCTTGTTTATGCCTGCTGGCTACTGGCATCATATGGAATATCTTGACAGCGGTTTTGCGATGAGCTTGCGCGCCCTTCAACCTTCATTGGTAGGCAAATTTAAAGGTGTGTGGAATTTGTTTGGAATGAGAACCATTGATACGGTGATGAAAAAAACGATGCCAAAGCCATGGTTTAACTGGAAGCAGAAAAAAATATTCACGGAAGCCAGCAGGGAGCTACAAACGGAAGTATAAAAAAACCCTCAAGCGAGGGTTAACTTTTATCGATACTAATTTTTTTGCTGATCTATTGAATCGTCCACACTTCATTTCCTTTTAACAACTTATCGAGGTCTGCCGGTTTTTTTGCTTTTGCGCTTGCGATTTGCTGCTCCAATACTTCTTCATAGCAAGGCCTGTCTGTTTCATAAAAGACGCCAAATGGTCTTGGCAAGTGTCCATCGATGGCTGGATCATCAAAGATCCGAAGGAGTATTTGTGACTTGAACATATCACGTTCATCGTGTATCCAGCAATCATCAGCGCTATATCCATCGGAAAGATTGACCACCTTAGGTGTAAATCCATCGAGCCGGATGCCTTTGTCGTTGTTGGCTCCAAACAAAAGCGGCTTACCCTGTTCCAGGAAAATTGTTTCGGCAGCTTTTGTGCTTTTTTCTGTATAAACTTCGAAAGCACCGTCGTTAAAAATATTGCAATTCTGATAGATCTCCAGGAACGAAGCTCCCTTGTGCTTATTTGCTCTTATAAGCATCGACTGTAAATGTTTTGGATCACGATCCATCGATCTTGCA
>DASYSW010000044.1:0-8312 GCA_036002905.1 Chitinophagaceae bacterium | reverse complement strand
TCACCATCCGATAGCAGGGCAGCTGATCAATACGCAGGATCGGTGACCAGTCCCGCAAATTATCACCAATCAATGAGTCGAACATTTGAATGGTTGTGGGAGAATACTCTTTCTTACGACAAAACTTTTGGCCAACATACTATCAATTTTGTTGGTGGTGTTTCGGCACAGAAAAACACATGGACAGGTATGGGCGGTGGAGGTATTCCGCCAAATAATATTACAAGAGATCTGTCGTCAGTGAGTAACCTGGTGCTTGACCCGAATATCCCCGGTACAAATACAGGGAATGGACAGAATGTCTACACATTGGCTTCATCATTTGCAAGGTTGAACTACCAATTTGCCGATAAATACATGGTAACAGCTACAATAAGAAGAGATGGATCTTCAAAATTTGACACTGGGCATAAATATGGTACGTTCCCCTCAGCAGCTGTTGCATGGAGAATAAAAAATGAATCGTTCTTACAAAATGTAAGTTGGCTCTATGATTTGAAACTTCGGGGGGGCTATGGTGAAGTCGGCAATGAGAGCCCGATCGGATTATTCCAATACCAGGCATTATACGTCGGTAATCGTCCATCAAATGTAAACGGTGGCGCAAACAACGACAACATGGGTTATCCTTTCAACAAAATATATCAGAATGGAGTTGCGCCAGGCCAGCCGGCGAATTCAAAACTAAAATGGGAAACAGACAAACAAACCAATATAGGTGTAGACGCTGCATTTATGAAGGGTGCATTAACTTTTACGGCTGACTGGTTCAAGCGCGACTCTAAAGATTTTCTTTTAACATTGACAGCCCCTGCTCAAACAGGGTTCCTGACGCTAACACGAAATGTAGGAAGTATGAGGAATACCGGTTTTGAATTTGCTGCCAATTACAGGGGGAAGTCCGGCAAAGATTTTCAATATGGTATCGGGTTAACGTTGACCACGATTAAAAATGAACTCACAAGTATCGTAAACGGAACTGACTATGTTCAGAATCTTGGAGGTCTTGTTTTAAACGGGTTCCAGGGATGGGATGACTATACTCGCTCATATGTTGGTCGTCCCGTGGGAGAATTTTACGGTTACCAGGCAATCGGCATTTATCAGTCTCAAAAACAAATTGATGATCTGAATGCTGCAGCTCCCGGCGGTATCTATCGTCCCGGCACCGTAGCTGCACCTGGTGATCGCTATTTTGCTGATATTAACCATGATGGTAAAGTAGATGACGAGGACAGGACACACATCGGAAGTCCTCAACCCAAACTTTTTGGGGGACTAAATTTTGATGGTTCTTACAAGGCATGGGACATCAACTTATATTTTTATGGTTCAGAAGGAAACAAAATATTGAACTACGTTGAAAGCAACCTGGAAAGTTTCGCAAAAAGAGGTTCGGAAGGAGCTGATAACGTAAGTCAAAAATATTACGAAGAACATTGGACGCCAACCAATCCATCAGACAGGTATGCACGTGCTCTTCCTAACGGCGGTGATAATAGTTCACTTAACAATGTTCCATCCAGTGTATGGGTCGAGGATGGAAGTTTTCTGAAGCTAAAAAATCTCTCAATTGGGTATACATTGCCAACTAGCTTCCTGAATAAGTATTCTATTTCGAGATTAAGGCTGTATGTATCTGCTCAAAATCTCTTTGTCATTACAAAGTATACAGGGCTTGACCCTGAGATTGGGATGACGGGAGGCAGCGCTACCCAGAATGGTATTGATGCTGGTACTTATCCTTCATCAAAGTTTTTCACCTTTGGTATTAACGTAACATTTTAAAGTAAGAACGAAAAATCAGCGATATGAAACGAATCAAAATAATTGCCCTCACCAGTGTAATAGCTTTTGCAGCTGTTCTTATTCCAATAGCATGCAAAAAAAGCTTTTTGAACCAAACTAATTCGTTTGGATTACCTGCCGAAACTGTGGCAAGTTCGAAGGCAAATGTAATTGGAGCGGTTAATGGTATTTATGATACATACCAGAATAGTGATCTGTTAAAGAAGTGTCTCTGGTACCGGGCGAATTTCGGTACGCACGATTTTTTTAACTGGGGTGCTGATGTATTCTGGAACAACTACCAGATCCCTTCAACTTTTGTTGGTCTCAATACATTGTGGAACCAATTTTATATTGGAATCGCAAGAGCAAATTACGCCCTTCCGGTCGTGGAGAAGGCAAAGGCCAATGGTGTTGTTGATGCATCGTTGGGCGATCGCTTAGCAGGTGAAGCCTATTTCTTGAGAGGGTCCATGTATTATTACCTGGCTGCTTGTTTTGGAGGCGTGCCACTTGAACTACAAACAGGATCTGATGGCTTAACTGCAAGATCATCCAGGGATTCAGTGTTTGCACAGGTGGTTGCTGATATGCAGCAGGCAGAGGCTCTCTTGTGGTCAAAAGTAGATCTTCCCACTGCTGATATTGGACGAGCAACGAAAGGTGCAGCCTATGCCTATGAAGGTGCAGCGCGCATGTGGTTGGGAGATTATGCGGGTGCGTTAGCAGCTTTCAATAACCCCGAGCTAAATAACTATCACCTGCTTCCCAATTTTGCGGATGTGAATGAATACGACCATCAGAACAATGATGAATCTCTTTTTGAAATTCAGTTTTACTTAAAACCCGGTGATCCCCAGGATTGGGGTGGAAGCTGGCAGCCGCCAGGAGGTGAACTTGGCTGGATTGACAGCTTTAGCTGGCCAAATGAAATCACGCAACAAGGTTATGACTATGGTAACCCTGCATTGTGGAATTCCTATCAACAGGGTGATACTCGCAAATTGCTCACCATAGTAGGTCCCGGCGATCAATTGGTAAGTCCCGGGATCATCGCGAAATGGGGTGGAATAAAAGGTTATCCTCCTGTAGTGTCTGGTTTTGCCTCAGGCAATCCTATATATACAGCAGATGACAATACAATCATAAATACTGTTGGGACTTTAACGCGGCCGTGGTATGGAGATGATAAAGGACGAACAGGGTATGTTTGCGCAAAAAAATGGAGGGATCCAAATCTTACCGGCAATTATAATGGTCCGGATGGTAAAGGACACATTTTTGGGGACCAAAACCAAATATTGATGCGTTACGCAGAAGTGATACTCAGTAGAGCTGAGTGTAAGGTTCGTACGAATGACATAGGAGGAGCAATGGCCGACCTGAAATTAGTAAGAGACAGAGCTTGGGGTGGCACAGCACCCGCAGTAATGCAGGATAGTGCAGATTACAAAGGCGAGCCGGGTCAGCCTATTACCGATCCTCTGCAGATGGTATTGAGTGAATACCGCCATGAACTGAGCGGTGAGTATTCCACTTTCTTTGATCTACTCAGGGCCGGTACTGACGTAGCGGTGGATTTTATCAATACCGCCAACGGTACAGTCGCCGGAAGTTATAATCCTGTTCCAAATCCGGCACCCGGGCCAACACATGACGGCCAAAAACATGGTTTATATAATACCGCGATCACGCCGGTTTGGACGCTCCTGCCAATACCGCAAAGTGCCAGGGCAGCAAATCCTAATTTGACACAAAATCCTGGGTATTAAAATAGCAGTTTCTAAAAAAAGGCTTCTTGTAACCGAGAAGCCTTTTTTTGTTCATTAAAAATACATTTCAGTTACATTTACTCAATCCTCTATTTGGTGTCCGTATGAAATTTCTTTTGTCGCTATTTGTAGTTTTATCCGTTGCTTTAGGTGCCTGCCATCAAAAGAAGACGCTATTTGAAAAAATTTCCTCATCACGTTCGGGGATTGATTTTAATAACAAAATAGTCGAGAACGATTCGATCAATCCACTTGATGTAGTGAACATCTACAACGGCGGTGGCGTGGGCATTGGTGATTTTAATAATGATGGACTACAGGATATTTATCTGACGGGTAATATGGTGTCCAGCAAACTGTATCTCAACAAAGGGAGTTTTGAATTTGAGGACATAACGGAGAGGGCAGGCGTGGAAGGAATGGGACGATGGGCAAGGGGAGTATCTATCGTCGACATAAACAATGATGGACTTCCAGATATTTATGTCTGTAACACCATTTATAAAGACTCACTTCGCCGACGCAACATTTTGTATGTAAACGAGGGATTAGATAAAGGTGGCATTCCACATTTTAAGGACAGCGCCGCCGAATACGGACTTGACATTCACGTACAGTCCACAATGGCTTATTTTTTTGACTATGACAATGACGGTGACCTTGACATGTATCTGGCCGTTAATGAAGCTGCCAACGGATACAATACCTCCGTCTTCGGTCGCCGAAATGAAACGACCAGTGCAGGTCCAAACAGGGGCAGGTTGTTTCGCAATGACCTCGATCCGGTTTTGAAGCATGGTGTTTTTCATGATGTGTCAGATGAAGCAGGAATAAAGTATAATGGTTACGGACACGCGGCCACAATTTGTGATATCAATCATGATGGATGGAAAGACATTTATGTTTCCGATGATTTTTTATCGAACAATATTCTTTATATCAATAACCATGACGGGACATTTTCCAACCGGGTGAAAGAGTACTTCAAGCACACATCTTTCAATTCAATGGGACAGGATGTTGTGGACATCAATAACGATGGTCTGCCGGACGTCATTGAGCTGGACATGAATCCTCCTGACAACTATCGAAAAAAAATGATGCTGGCCACAAGCAGCTATTTGACCTATCAGAATTTTGAAAGTTACGGATACCAATTTCAGTATGTGCGCAACACTCTGGCGTTAAACCAGGGCCCGCGTCTGGAAGACAACGATACGATCGGCCCTCCTGTTTTCAGTGATATTGCCTTTATGAGTGGCGTCGCACAGACGGATTGGAGTTGGACCCCATTGGTAACTGATTTTGATAATGACGGCTATCGTGATATTGTAGTTACAAACGGATTTCCAAAGGATGTGAGCGATCACGATTTTATCAGCTATCGTAAGGATGCGACTGTGTTTTTGCCAAAAAGTGAGATCATAAAACAAATTCCGGAAGTTAAACTTCATAACTATGCCTTTCGCAATAGTGGCAACCTCACATTTAAAGATGTATCAAACGATTGGGGATTGCAACAACCTACTTTTTCCAATGGCGCAGCCTGGGCTGATTTTGACAATGATGGGGCTCCGGATATGATCATCAGCAATATCAACGATAAAGTTTTGCTATATAGAAATACCAGCCGAACTAAAGACACTGCCAATAATCATTTTATACAAGTTAAACTCAAAGGAGATAGACAAAACATAAATGGCATTGGGGCAATGGTAACCATTTATTATGATCATGGCAAGCTTCAAACGTACGAGAACAATCCTTATCGTGGTTACCTTTCGACTGTCCAGGAGGTGGCTCATTTCGGATTGGGGAAAACGTCGATTGTTGATTCCGTTGTTATAGAATGGCCAGCCAACAAAAAGCAAGTAATAAAAAATGTAAAGGCAGACCGGGTTATAACGGCGAATATTGGAGATGCCGCCGAAGGGAATTCAAACGTGCAACCCGTGGTCAATACAAATGCTGTCTTCAATAATATTACAAAATCCCTTGGCATCACTTATAAGCAGAAAGATTTTGACGTAATAGATTTCAACCTTCAATCTGTGTTGCCTCACAAGTTTTCAGAGTATTGCCCTGCATTAGCTTCGGCGGATGTTGATGCCAATGGTCTTGATGACATTATAGTTGGCGGGACCTCATTAAATCCTGCGCAGGTTTTTCTTCAGCAAACGAACGGTTCGTTTCTGCAAAAAGATCTATACGACAAAATCTTCACCGACAGTTACCGAGATGAAGGCCTGTTGTTATTCGATGCGAACGGTGACGGTCATCCTGATGTGTACATTGCCAGCGGAGGATTTCAGAATGAAAGTGGCAGTAAATTTTACCAGGATAGATTGTTCATCAATGATGGCAAAGGGCATTTTGAACTGGATTCCACTGCTCTGCCTGTCAATCATACGAGTAAACTTTGCGTGAGAGGGTTTGATTTTAATAAAGACGGAAAACTTGACCTGTTTGTCTCTGGTCGTGTAGACCCCTGGCATTATCCAAAACCTGTAAGCAGCTTTATTTTTAGAAATGATTCGAAAGATGGAAAAGCGAAATTCACGGATGTAACGGACCAGGTGGCACCCGCGTTAAAAAATGTCGGAATGGTCTGTGATGCGTTGTTCTCAGATTTTGATAACGATGGTCAAACGGATTTGATCCTTGCCGGCGAATGGATGCCCATCCTTTTGTTAAAAAATAATAACGGGAAGTTTGAAAACGTGACCCCTGCATCAGGCGTAAGTGACAAACCCGGTTTGTGGAATTCAATTGTTGCAGGAGATTTCAGGCATACAGGCAGAACCGATTATATAGTTGGGAACATTGGCCTGAATACATTTTACCAGGCTACGGACAAATACCCCCTCTATATTACAGCCGGAGATTTTGCAAACAATGGAAGTTTCATTGCAATTCCTTCATTGTTTCTTCCGGATGTGCACGACCGGCTCGAAGAATTTCCTGCAAATGGGAGAGACGAGATCATCGAACGCTTGCCGGGTTTGAAGAAACAGTTTCCCGACTATCAATCTTTTGCCAAAGCAACTATGAATGACATTATTCCGCCCGACAAAAGAACAAGCGCCATTCGTTTAAAAGTTAATACGCTACAGTCATGTTATTTGAGGAACGACGGAAGCGGCAAGTTCACGATGATACCACTTTCCAAGGAAGCACAATTTTCTGTACTCAATGGAATGCTTGCCGACGATTTTGATGGGGACGGCAATTTGGACGTTTTAATTAGTGGCAACGATTATGGAACGGACGTTGCAATCGGGAGGTATGATGGTCTGAATGGCTTATTATTAAAGGGTAATGGCAACGGTGAATTTACCCCGCTTTCCATTTTGCAAAGCGGCATCTATATTGCCGACAATGGAAAAGCATTGATAAAACTTCCCGGCAGTGCAGGTAATTATTTAGTGGCAGCCAGTGAGCATTCGGGGCCCCTGAGAGTATTTGCGCTTAAAAGGAAGACGAAGATGGTACCGATTAATCCCACAGATATCAGCGCGTTGATACAATTTAAAAATGGAAAGACCCAAAAAGAAGAATTTTATTATGGGTCATCCTTCTTGTCGCAATCAGCAAGGTTTCTTACAATTAGTGATGATGTTTCACTCATCCGGGTCACAGACAGTAAAGGCAATACAAGAAATGTAACCTTCTAAAAAGACGGACAGGGCGGCCGTCAAGGCCGTGCAGGTAATTTTTTTGGCCGATAAGGTATTTCGATGCTATCTTTGTTAACCATTTGGTTAAATCATATGGTTAATACAAGGAAGGAACAAAATACAGAAGAAAAAATTTTAGCGGCAGCCAAAAAGGTCTTTTTAAAACAAGGCATGGCAGGGGCCAGGATGCAGGATATAGCCAATGAAGCAGGCATTAATAAAGCCATGCTTCATTATTATTTCAGGAGCAAGGAGAAATTGTTCGAAAAAATATTTACAGAACTGGCTCAGCATTTTTTTCCACGGCTGGTGAAGATATTTGAGTCGGATGAGCCGCTTTTCAGGAAAATAGAATTATTCGTTGCCGAGTACATAGACCAGATGCGCCGAACACCGTATCTGCCCATTTTTGTTTTGAATGAAGTCAATCGCCAACCGGAAAAGTTCATAAAAAAAATGATGGGTAACCGGAAGCCGCCGGTGAAAAAATTCATCGATGACATACAGTCGGAAGGGAAGAAGGGGATCATTAAACCCATTAATCCGCTTCAGCTATTACTGAACATCATCTCACTTTGCGTTTTTCCGTTTGTAGCCAGGCCGATGTTCCAACTGGTGACGAACATAGACAAGACAATGTTTGATAAAATACTGGAACAACGAAAGGAAGAGGTGTCGAAATTTATTATAGACGCAATCAAAAAATAATTTGACCATGAAAAGGTGGCTCTTATCAATGATGGTGTTTTCCAACCTGGTTTCGGCTCAAACGGTCGATCGTCTTACTCTTGGACAAACGTATGATCTCGCACAAAAGAATTACCCGGTCATAAAGCAAAGGGAACT
The DNA here is from genome assembly GCA_036002905.1 of Chitinophagaceae bacterium. GTDB lineage: Bacteria > Bacteroidota > Bacteroidia > Chitinophagales > Chitinophagaceae > VBAU01. Next base: position 229 of record DASYSW010000044.1, on the reverse strand, counting down.
GGTAAGACAAACGGCGAATATCACCGTCGAAAATCTTCAGAAAGGTTTTTTGCCCCAGTTTACCGTGAATGGACAGGCGACCTATCAATCTGATGTAACAGGATTCAATATTTCACTGGGCGGCATCAATATCCAGGCGCCTGATAAAGATCAGTATAAAGTCATTGCCGACTTGAATCAAATGATTTATGACGGGGGCGTGATAAAACAGCAAAAAGTAGCGGCACAG
>DASYSW010000043.1:0-5195 GCA_036002905.1 Chitinophagaceae bacterium | reverse complement strand
TTGGATTGGTCAGATTAGATGTATGGTATATACCTCCGTCATTTCCCACTAACAAGTTTGATGAGTTAAGGAATACAAGTGCATGCTGATCCACGTGTACTGACGTCGAGTTTGAAAGAGCCGTCCATGTGGATCCGCTATTGGTTGACTTTGCCAGTTCTATTCCTCCGACTACAACAATATTGGCGTTAGTAGAATCAACCGCTGAAACAAGATCATACCAGGTTTGTGAACTGCTGCCGTTGTTTAGTGCATCGTCTAGCGGTGAGCCGCTTGTGACGGCTGTTGAGGTCCAGCTTGTCCCTCCATTGTTTGATGTATAGAAATTTAATACTTTATCAGTCGCGCTATCCTGCATCATCAGGTAAAGCTTCTGTGGGTTCGAAGGAGCTACGGCGAGCTCACCACGAAAAGTAATGTTCGAATGAGTAGGCGTGATATCCGTCCATGTCCCTGCCGCACCTATGTTTGTAGGATGAGTCGCAAAATCTGATTTTAATACCATTGTCCGGGTAAATATTCCGAGTGTGGCATAGATGTCTCCATTGGATGCTACCTCAAGATCAGCCGCACGTCCTGTGGTGTATACCATATCTGTCAAAGGGATTCCAAGAACCTGCGTCCATGTTGTGCCTCCATTCGTAGAACGCATTACACCCCGATTGGTAGAAGTAAGATTCCGTAACGAGGCATAAACGTTATTATTATTATCAATTACCATGTCCTGCACATATTCAAATTGTGCCGTTGACGGGATTTGGTTCCATGTGACGCCTCCATCAGTAGTTTTAAATATACCCGCGCCTCTTACTGCATCCACATTGAACCAACCTTCCCCTGTACCGGCATACATGGTATTGAGATTATTTTTATCCTGGACCAGCACTGTAACCGCCATATTCGCCATGTGATCATCTACCACTGTCCAGTTTGCTGATGCGGAAGTAAAATTTGTTGTTTTAAAAATGCCGCCGCTTACTGATGCAGCAAAAACGGTATTCCCTGTAGGATCTCTTTTATCAATGAGGATAGCCCGCGACCTTCCGCCAATATTATTAGGTCCTCTTTCGGTCCAGGTAAGATCAGTAATTTGAGTTGTTCGCGCACTAACCATAAATCTCATCGCTGACAACAACCGCTCTTTGGGAACAATATTCAGGGCAGGATCCCGTGTCATGAAAAATTCCTGCCGCATTGCTTTCTGCATGCCATCCATTTCCAGTTTTTCCTCGTCTTCTTCATTCGAAGAGCTCTTACAACTCACCATTATGATTGTTAAGAAAAGCACGGCGGGAAGCAGGAAACGGAAAAAAGAAAATTTCACTGGTACGGGGTGTTGCCTGTCCGGAAACATAAGCATTTCTTTAAGATTATATTTGTAAACTACAAAATAAGGGCTAATTCTAACGGCTAAACTACCAATGAAAAAATATCTCTTATTTTTCTCACTAATCATCGGATCGGGTATACATAGCCAGCCATCAGTAAAAGTATTTGGGTTTGAGCAGGAAAGCTCTCCCGGCACTGTGGCCACCAACGTAAAAGATGAAAACGGAAATCCAATAAAAAAGGCGGCTATACAAAAGCACTATTTCATATACTTGACCGTAAAACAAAAACATCGTTTAATCCCCAACCAGGTATTTATCAATGGAAAGGGATTCTCTGTTGAAACCAATGTCGTCGACAAAACTCCCGTAGTTCGTGTCAATAATAACATACCGGACCGTCCGGAACAGACGATCCTGGTTCCCAGAACGAACAATAAAGTATTTGAACTAACGATTGCAGATCCTTTCCCGGTAGAAAAAACATCAACCCTGCAGCAATTGACGACAAAAAATCAGGTTGTCATTGCTTATACCTGGAAAGAGAAAAAATATTTCGCCGTTTTAAAAAAATTAAAAAAGCTTGACCCTGCCCTTAATGAGTGATCATTTCTGCAACATTATTTCTCCGACATCGACGGTTTGTCCTTCTTTGACGCTGACATTTTCAAGAATTGCATCTTTATATGGCTCGACCGCATCAATAACGACTCTATAAATACCCTGCTTTGCTTCTAAACTAAAAGCCCCGTTCACAACATTTGATGTGGTTGAATCGCGCCCGCTCACGGCCCACGCTACATTGGCGCCACCAACCGGGTTCACCCGTCCGACAATCGAAGTCTGGTACTTACCCCGAAAAGAATTGAAAATCGAAACTGCAGAAAGGATCACGACAAACACTACAAGAAACCGTTTCATAGAAAGAGTTTTAAAAGAACAATTCACCAATTAAAAATTCAATCACCATGCCACATTGAATTTGGAGATTACCCTTCCCTGGTTTACTTTACCAAAAATTTACAATAATGTCAGTACAACCCTGGAGAAAGGGCATAGTGACGCGAATTCAGGATGAAACATATAACACAAAGAGATTCTGGGTAGAGGTGCCTGAATTAGAAACTTTCGATTTTAAGGCAGGGCAATTTGTGACGCTTGATCTTCCTATTCATGAAAAACCAAACAAACGCTGGCGCAGTTACTCCATTTCCTCCTGGCCAAACGGAACAAACGAGTTTGAATTAGTGATTGTTTTAATGGAAGGCGGCCTTGGCACAAAATATCTGTTCGATGAAATAAGAGTAGGCAGTGAGCTAATGGTTCGGGGACCGCAGGGGGTTTTTGTATTGCCTGACCCAATCGAAAAAGACCTCTTTTTCATTTGTACCGGAACAGGTATTGCTCCGTTCAGAAGTATGCTCCATTATATTACTGAACATAATGTACCACACCAAAAGATATATCTCATTTTCGGAACCAGGACACAGGCAAATTTGTTATATCATGATGAGATGCGGGAGTTAGCAACTATCGTTGAAAACTTCCATTATATACCTACTTTATCCAGAGAAGAATGGGAAGGTAAGAAAGGATACGTACACGAGATATATGAAGAATTTGCTAAAGACAGGCAGCCAGCCTACTTTATGCTTTGCGGATGGAAAAATATGATCGACGAAGCCAAAAAAAGAATAGTGGATCTTGGATATGATCGAAAATGCATTCACCAGGAATTATATGGTTAGGCGTTTTCTTCGACTGGTAGTCTGAAGCTTGTTCCTTGCGCCTTTATCGTTAAATTCGTAAAAATCAATTTCTCTATGGGTGCCTCCTCACTCATTGTTTTAGCGATCGCAGCCGTAGCCTTTTCAGGAATTGCCATTCTCATCTCAAAATTTGTTGTAAAAGCTACGACCAATAAACAGAAAGGCGAGCCTTACGAATGTGGAGTTCCCACGCAGGGCCCGAGCTGGATACAGTTTAATGTGGGCTATTATTTATTTGCCCTCATTTTTTTGATCTTCGACGTAGAACTTATTTTTTTATTTCCATGGGCAGTGGTTGTGAAGCAAGTGGGCTGGCTGGCCCTTGTTGAAATTTTAATTTTCTTTTTTATACTCTTCATGGGATTTTTATACGCTCATAAAAAAGGAGCCCTTAAATGGATGTAAAGCCAGGCATATCCAATAATCCGTTTCCTGGTGAAGTTCACCCCACTCCTTCCGGTGGCATGTTGGTCACTGCAATCGATGATGTTATAAATTGGGCGCGATCAAATTCATTATGGCCGCTTGTCTTTGGAACGAGTTGTTGTGCGATCGAAATGATGAGTACGGCTTCGGCAAAATATGATTGGTCAAGATTCGGATTTGAAGTAGCGCGAGCCACTCCCCGCCAGGCTGATGTAATCATAATCGCCGGAACGATCGTAAACAAAATGGCTCCGGTTTTAAAAAGATTGTATGACCAGATGGCCGACCCGAAATATGTTATTGCCATGGGTGCCTGCGCTACAAGTGGCGGGCCATTTTTTTACAATACTTATTCTGTGGTAAAAGGTGCAGATCATGTGATACCTGTCGATGTATACATTGCGGGGTGCCCGCCGAGACCGGAAGCATTGTTACACGCATTGATCACATTACAGAAGAAGATAAAGATGGGGCTGACGAGAGAGCAGATAAGAGAAAGCAATAAGGTTGAGGGCGAAGGGCAAAAGGGCTAAACCGTATGCCATCCACCTTACACCATTTTATATGACTAACGAGGAACTCAAAGTGAAACTATCCGAGCTGTTGCCTTCTGTTACATATGAAGAAGGCGGTCAATGGTTGAATATAAATATCGATCATAAAGACTGGCTCTATTTTGGAAACTCGCTGCGCAATCATCCCGAATTGAATTTTGACTATTTGTTTTGCCTGACATGTGTTGATTGGAAGACATATCTCACGATGGTGTACCATCTTGAATCCACACAATACCGTCATACCATAGTAATAAAATCAAAATTGGATCGAACGCAGCCCCGGATAGAATCAGTTTCACATATTTGGAGAACGGCTGAGTTTCATGAAAGAGAAGTGTATGAATTGTTTGGTGTGAATTTTTTAAACCATTCTGATCTGCGGCTATTGATATTGCCGGAGGGCTGGGAAGGGAAAAATCCATTGAGAAAAGATTTTGAGGACCCCGTAAATATGATCAAACTGTAGCTATGAAAAATTTCACGCAAAGACGTTAAGGAAGAATACATAAGCCGCAAAGATCCTTTGCGCCTTAGCGAAACTTGGTGACTTTGCGTGGAACCATGATGAGTAGTAAGGAGAACGTACAAGTGTGCGACGCAACAGGTGATGAATAGGATTACCAAGGCCGGCCACATAAATAAAAAATTAATTGTACAGAGAAACTCAAATAGTAAGTGACAATTCGCTAACGGCGTCACCCGATGTGGAGGGTGACATGGTGATCAATGTGGGGCCTCAACACCCGGCAACACATGGTGTACTCCATCTGATCATCACGTTGAATGGTGAAACAATTAAAAAGGTTGATCCGCATCTTGGATACATTCATCGCTCGATTGAAAAAATGTGCGAAAGCCTGAGCTACCGGCAATTTATTTATGTTACAAGCCGCATGGATTATTTGTCGTCGCATATAAATAATCACGGGTGTGCCCTGTGTGTAGAAAAAGGGTTACAGATCCAAGTGCCGGCGCGTGCGCAGGTGCTGCGGGTGTTGATGGATGAATTGACAAGGCTTGCTTCTCACCAACTTTGGTGGGGCGCGATGACGATGGATGTGGGCGCACTCACTCCTTTTTTTCATGCATTTCGCGAAAGGGAAATGATCAACGAT
>DASYSW010000042.1:0-3694 GCA_036002905.1 Chitinophagaceae bacterium | reverse complement strand
TTGGATAAAGAGAATTCCCGAGCTATATAAAGCCATGATTGAAAGTATCAAGAAGGAGAACCATGATTAATAAGATTGGTAAGGATTGCCAGGAACCCCAAAGAGTTAATTTTCACGTGATACGCATCGAATTATATTAATACCACCTATTCCCATTTAATCTTCTATAATTCCAGGTCATAGTTGTACTATCCTGCTAATCCTGGGTCTTTACGGTATATAATCATATGGCAAAAGATCAGCTAAATTCTTCCAACTCCAGTATCCCTGACTCACCCAATCTTTCTGATCATAGAAATAACCATTCTCTTTTATCTCGATGGCATCAAAAAGGTCGATATAAGAAATTTGCGATCCTACATTTAAAGGGAGTTTGAATTTTTTCAGGTATTCGACCTCTGGTTTTTTCTTATAAGTGACACTTATCTTCCTCGGATAATAAACTTCCACTTCATGGGTGCTGTCGTACACTCCATAATAGGAGGTATCATAAGGATTGCGAACAGCCTCGAATCTTTTGTCATAGACAGAGTCGAGCAGGGCAATTTCATATCCATCTTCATTTAGAGTACTGTCATAATACGAACGCATAAACTGAAGTTTGGACCCATCATAGGCCTTTTTTCGATTCTCGCTCCAAATTCTCTGTTGTGCGAAACTGCTGTCCATTTCAGAAAAAAAGCAGTAACCCCGGTACGAGCTCACCTGGGTTTTATAATAATACATGAATGAATCCAACTGATAACGCAGGTTATAACCGAGAGCCAGGTTGGAGATGATAATTGGTTCAGTAGCTAACACTTTCAGCTTTTCACTTTTCTTATAGTAATAAAAATGAACCGCCTCCGGATTTTGCAACGTGCATTTCTGCGCATTGGGAGTAGAACCAATGAAATTTTCAAGAAAGAACTTTCCGTATTTATCCCAGCCGTCCTTCACTTCATTACTGCTTCGTATGATGACTTCTTCCATGGCTTTCTCTTCCTTTGTCATTTCAATTTGAAGTGGATTGGTTTCATTGCTACTGATACGGATTTCACTTGACTTGTAGCCGGTGAACGAGACGATCAGTTCGTAACCGCCGGATTTGAGAGACAAGGAAAATTCGCCTTCCCGGTTGGTTGTAGTTCCCGATGTGGTATTCTGGGCAAAAACCGACGCGCCGAACAATGGTTCCTTTGTTGTGGAATCAACTACTTTTCCTGCAATGGTAAACTGGCCAAAAACAATTGTGGAGATAAATATTGACAACAGAAACAAATAGCTTTTCATAGTTATGCATTGTTTTCTAAAGATACAGTTCTTAGAACACTGGTTATAGTGTTTTTATTGCATGCAGGTATTTTTTACAGGTGTTTTGAATGCTTTCCTGCAGTGGAGTAAAGGAAAATTGCGGGAGAGCTTTTAGTAATTTATCATTCTCAAAAAAGGTATTGCTGTGCGCCACTTTTGCACTTTCCCTTGTCAGCAATGGCTTCTCTCCTGAGAACAATGTTTTGAAGTTTTCCATTCGCCAGGCAAGATCCCCAAGAAAAGGAGTTGCTTTTCGATGGGGATGTTTTTTCCCAAAGCCATCTGCTATCGTATTAAAAAGTTGCTGAAAGCTCCAGTTATCCCCGTTGGCGATAAACCTTTGCTCGTTGATATCACTTTGCATAAGAAGCACAGTCGTTCTCGCCACGTCTTCAATGTCCACAAAACCATTGACGCCCGTACTGTACCAGGGGAACTCGTTATATATGGTTTTGAAGATCCGGCAACTGGAAGTGTCCCAGTCACCGTAACCTAAAACCGTAGTGGGATTAATGATAACAGCATTCAATCCTTCGCTGATGCCGCGCCACACTTCCATTTCTGCTTTGTATTTGCTAATAGCATAATGGGTGTTTATGTTGCTCTCCTGCCATTTTCGTTCTTCATTAATATGGCCGCCAGTTTTACTTCGCCCCAACGCGGCAACCGAGCTGATATGTACAACACGTGAAATATTCTTATCAATTGCTGTATTTACGACGTTGGCCGTTCCCTGGACATTTACATGATACATTTTTTGTTTGTCAGCCTTGTGAAATGAAATGATAGCCGCTGAGTGGATGACAGCATCTGCATCTTCCATAGCCTCATCCAGCGAAACAGGATCCAGGACATCGCCTTCTACCCATTCCACCTTTTCAAAAATCCTGGCAGGAATGTAAAAAGGAAGCTTGCTGGTGTTACGACGGATCGCACGAACAGGATAATTTCTCTCAACCAGTTCTTTAATAATGTAAGACCCCAGAAAGCCGGTACCACCTGTTACTAAAACCATTCCCGATTAACGATTAAAGTGAATAATGACTCAAAGTTATTCTACTAAATATTATTAATTGTACTTGTAATACCCCTTTCCGGTTTTCCGCCCCAATTCACCTTTTTCTACTTTTTCTTTTTGGATAAGGGATGGCTTTAACCGCGTGGGTTTGTTCAATTGTTCATATACGCTGCAGCTCACGGAATAATTTATATCATTACCGATCAAATCCATTAGTTTGAAAGGACCTAACTTAAACCCTGATGCCTCAAGCAAGGTATCTATGGTTTCCAGGCTAATTTGGTTTTCTTCAACCAGGCGCAATGACTCAATGTAAAAAGGTCTTGCAACACGGTTTACAATAAAGCCGGGAGAATCCTTACAAACGACGGGAACTTTTCCCATTTGTTTGGCAAGGTCGACGACAACTTTTATTGTTTGTTCGTTTGTATGATCTGTGTTGACTATTTCGACCAATTTCATGATCGGGGCAGGATTAAAGAAATGCATTCCGAGAAACCTCCCTGGTTGCGGAATTTTATTTGCTATGGTAGCAACAGAAAGAGAAGAGGTATTAGTAGCGAATATAGTTTTCTCGTTATTGGTACTTGCCAGTTTGTTTAGCAAATGAATTTTTGCATCTACCTTTTCAACAATGGCTTCGATAATGACGTCCGCTACGCAGTCGTTAATATTATTCGTAAACTGTATTCCCTGTAATATTTTTTCCTTTTGGTCAAAGGTTATTTTGCTTCTTTCAACAAGTGACTGCAAATTCCTGTCAATCGCTGTTTTTGCTTTTTCAAGAATTTCCTTGTTTACTTCGTATAAGATTGTTGGAAGCCCCGAACTTGCTGCTAACTGTGCAATGCCGCTGCCCATGGTGCCGGCTCCGCAAATGCAGATATTATTTACCATACCTCAAAATGTAAAGGTAGTATTGAATGCCCGATTGTTTTTTCGGCAGTTTCACTTACCTTTTAACCAACAAAATTGTAACTGCTATGGAACCAAACCAGGGAACACAAGCGAGTGCACCTGTTTCTTCACCTGCGCCTTCTACCGGTTTACTGGGGACGAAAATTCCTTCAAGTATGGCATTCCTGCTTGCCATTCTTTTATTCCTGCTTCCGTTTGCTGAAATACGATGCAATGGGACTGCAGTAGCAAACAACACAGGCCTTGGCATTGCAACCGGTGGGGAATGGAAAGAGGTTGTCAGTAAAAGTATTTTTGGCAATCGGTTCCAAAACAATCCTTCATCAAATGAGAGTAAAGTGCAGAAGCAAGATCCAAACAATTTTGCCATTGCCGCCCTCGCATTGGGAGTAATTGGTGTGCTTATTGCTTTTTTAACGCCAAAAGGTGGAGGGAGATTTAATTTGATTGTAGGAGCGCTTGCTG